>JACCSC010000451.1 GCA_013813215.1 Geodermatophilaceae bacterium
GCGTCAACGCGCACGACGTGGGATCCGGGCGGTAGACGCCGAGGTCGGTGACCACGGTCTGGGGACCGCGACCGCGCAGCCCGAGCCGCTGGCGGTGGCCGGGCCCGTCGCCGAAGCCCATCGACGACACGAAGTCGACCCGTTCGACGAACGCCCGGCGGGACTGGCGGAGCATGACGATCACCTCCCCGCACGAGGCCGCGATCTCGGGCGCGCCACCGGCGCCGGGCAGGCGCACCTTCGGCGTCGCGTACTCCCCGATCACCGTCGAGTTGATGTTGGCATGCCGGTCGAGCTGGGCGCCGCCGAGGAAGCCGACGTCGATGCGCCCGGGCTGCAGCCAGTAGTTGAACACCTCGGGCACGGAGATCACGCTGTCGGCGGTGTCGGCCAGCTCACCGTCGCCGATCGACAGCGGCAGCCGGGTCGGCTTCGACCCGAGCGTACCCGACTCGTAGACGAGGACGAGGTTCGGCGCGTGGGACTGTCGGGCGAGGGTGGCGGCCGTGCTCGGCAACCCGATGCCGACGAAGCACACAGCACCGTCGGCCAGGCAGCGCGCCGCGGCGACGGTCATCGCGTCGTCGCGTGTGAACGAGCGGCTCACGCCGGCCCATCCCGGCCGGCGCCGAGCGGTTGCAAGGGGGTGGTCGGCGAGTCGAGGACGTGCTGGTGGAGCCAGTCGGCGAAGCGCCCGCGGTCGGCCGCGATGGCGTCCCACGCGCGGTAGTAGTCGTTGTCGCGCACCGAGTACCCGTGAGCGTAGGACGGGTGGCTGCCTCCGGGCACGACAGCGACGTGGGAGACGGCCCAACTCGGCAGGACCACACCGCCCGGCCGCGCCACGAGCTCGTCGACGATCACCTCGACGGTGACGAGCGCGCGCCGGGCGGCGAGCACGGCCTCCTTCTGGACGCCGGTGATGCCCCACATCAGCACATTGCCTCGGCGGTCGGCCTGCTGGGCGTGCACGATTGAGACGTCGGGGTTGAGCGCCTGGACCGCGGTCAGCTCCTCGCCCGTGAATGGGCAGGTGATCGGGGCCAGCGTTGGGGTGTGCCCGACGAGGTCGGTGCCGCGATACCCACGGAGCACGGCGAACGGCAGCCCGGAGGCCCCGGCGGCGTAGCGGTTGGCCATCCCGGCGTGGCTGTGCTCCTCGAGCTCGAGCGGCACCGGCCAGCCGTGCTCGACGGCGTCGCGGAAGCGGTGCAGGCTGCCCACACCGGGGTTGCCGCCCCAGGAGAAGACGAGCCGCCGGGCGCACCCCATCCCGATCAGCTGGTCGTACACGATGTCGGGCGTCATCCGCACGATCGTCAGGTCGCGGCGGCGCTGGCGGATTATCTCGTGCCCGGCGGCGACGGGGATGAGGTGGGTGAAGCCCTCGAGGGCGAGCGTGTCCCCGTCCCGCACGAGCTCGGCGATGGCTTCCCGGAGCGATGTGATGACGGTCGTCGCGGTCATCGCGCCGCCACGTCGACGAGCAGGCGTTGGGGGCCGCGGAACGAGATGTTGGGGTGGAACGTTAAATCTTGACCGGGGGCCAGGGCAAGGCGGGGGTACCGCTCGAGCAGCTCCTCGAGCGCGATCACGGCCTCCAGCCGGGCGAGGTTGGCACCGAGGCAGAAGTGGAGACCCTTGCCGAACGCGAGGTGGTGGCGGGCCCGGCCGCGGTGGAGGTCGAACGCATCGGCGTCGTCGAACTCCTCCGGATCGCGCCCGCTGGCGGCGATCCACAGCAGGACCTTGGCGCCCGCCGGCAGGTCTACGCCGCCGAGCGTCGTCGGTCGCGTTGTGACCCGCCGCCACATCGGCACCGACGTGTCGTAGCGCAGCGTCTCTTCGATGGCGTTCGCGACCAGGCTCCGGTTGGCGGCGAGCTCATCCCAGCGCGAGGGGTCCTCGAGCAGCCGGCGCACGATGTTGGCGATCAGGTTGTTCGTCGTCTCGTGGCCGGCGAAGGACAGCGAGAACAGGATCGACGCGATCTCCTCGTGACGCAGCTGGTCGGGGTCGTCAGCGTGGATCGCCAAGAGGTCCGTCGTCAGATCGTCGCCCGGGTGCGTCGCCTTCAGCGTCACGAGCTCACGGAGGTAGCCGCGGTAGGCGGCCATGCTCGTCGCCAGCTCGACCTGCTCTTCGGGCGCCGGACGCCCCCAACCGAGCCCCGCCCGCACCCCGGCCCACTGCTTCAGGCGGGGGACGTCTTCGGGCGGGACACCCATCAGCGTGAAGATCGTGCGCGCCGGCAGCGGGAACGTCAACGTGGCCACGAGGTCGAAGCGGTCCTCGCCGGCGACGGACGCCAGCAGCTCGCGGGTCGTCTCCCGGATCGGCCCGGCCATCTCCGTGACCCGCTTCGGCGTGAACGCCTTGGCCGCCGGACCCCGCAACCGGGCGTGTTCCGGCTCGTCGAGGCTGACCATCGAGGGTTGCGGCTTGTGGCCGCCGGCGAGCAGGATCCCCTGGGCCTCCGGCACGATCGCCACGAGCGGGAGCTGGGCGGTGGCCGCCGAGAACGTGGTGTTGTCGCGGAACGCCGCCTCGACGTCCGCGAAACGGGTCACGACGTAGTAGTCGAGGCTCGGGGCGTAGAACACCGCC
>JACCSC010000497.1 GCA_013813215.1 Geodermatophilaceae bacterium
GTCCGCGGCCACCGCCGACCTGGAGCGCGCCGGGCTGACCGACTGGCCGGAGCAACCCGTCCCGTCGGAGGTCCGAGTCGCGCCGGGCGGCCGGCCGGTCACCGTCTACCCGGCGCTGGTCGACGAGGGCACGAGCGTGGCGATCCGGGCGCTGCGTACGCCGGTCGCGCAGCGCCGTTCGACCTGGGCCGCCACCCGTCGGCTGCTCCAGCTGAGCACCCCCTCGCCGCTCAAGGCCGTGGTCCGCCAGTTGCCGGCGCGGACCAAGCTCGGCCTGCAGGCCAGCCCGGCCGGCTCGGTGCCCGAGCTGCTCGAGGACTGCGTGCAGGCTGCGATCGACATGGTCCTCACCGACGGTGGCGGCCCGCCACGCGACCGCGCCGGGTTCCGCGCCCTGCAGGCCGACGCCCGCGCGCGCCTGGTCCCGCTGACCGGCGAGATGGTCACCCTCGTCGAGCCGGCGCTTGCCGCCGCCCGCGAGGTCCAGCAGCTATTGGACGCCGCGCGAGGCCTGTCCGACGACACCCTGGCCGATCTGCGCGGGCAGCTGCAGGGCCTGGTCTTCCCGGGGTTCGTCAGCGCGACCGGCCGCGCCCGGCTGCCCGATCTGCCCCGCTACCTGCGCGGCATGCTGCACCGGCTCGAGCGCATCCCCGCGGCGGTGGCCCGCGACGCGGTCGCCATGACCCGGGTGCACGCAGTCCACGACGAGTACCGGCAGCTCGCCGCGCAGCTACCCGACGATCCAGCAGTCCGGGCTATCCGCTGGCTGCTGGAGGAGCTGCGGATCAGCCTGTTCGCGCAGTCGCTCGGCACCAGGGGTCAGGTGTCGGAGAAGCGGATCTACCGCGCGATGGACGAGATCGCCCCCACTGGATGATCATGGGAATCTGCCGGCCGGGGCCGGGAAATCCCCATGATCATGACCAGCGGATCATCCGGCCAGGTCCAGCGACTGGTTCAGGTTGATCCGGCTCCCCGGGATCGGGCCGAAGCCGAGCAGCTCGGCGATGAGGTTGCCCACCTCGGCGTTGCGGATCGGCTGGATCGGCGCGCTGTAGTCCGGCCGGCCGGTCGCGGGATCGGCCCGGTCCGGGTTGCGGGTGTAGAGGTCGGCACCGGCGGCTACGCCCGCGCCCCAGGCGAACAGCGGCACGGTGTAGTTGACCGCCTGCGTGGCGTCGGCGTGGCTCATCCCCAGGCCACCGTGGTCGCTGGTCACGACGACGACCGTGGACGCGGCCAACTCCGGATCCCCCGCGACGGCGTCGAGGAGCTGCCCGATCAGCGCGTCCGTCGCGCCCACCTCGGCGACGTACGGCGCGGACATGAAGCCCTGCCCGTGACCCACCCCGTCCGGGCCCGGGTAGTGCATCATGCTGAACTCGGCCGGGTCGCTCCCCAGCGCGGCGACCAACGCGTCGGTGGTCGCCTGATCGTCGGTCCGCAGGTAGGTGTCGATCTTGTCCCGCCCGTCGTCGGGGCCGACGACGTCGACCGCGCCGTTCGTCGCGTTCCAGCTGCGGTCCAGGAAGTCGAACTTCGCCTTGCCCGTGTAGAGCGCGGTGTCCCCGCCGGTGTCGTGCACCAGGTCGAAGACGCCCGCGCAGTACTCACCCGCGCTGAGGTGCACGGTGGAGCCGTTGTCCTCGTTGAACGTCACCCGGTGCCCACCGGTCGCCGTGACCGGCCGCCCGGTGACCATCGACGTGTGGTTGGGCAGGGTCTGGGTGGCCTCGTACGTCGTCCGCGCGTTCAGTGTCGAGACCCCCTCGCTCATCAGGCGGTAGAACGTCGGCGCCCCGGCCGGGCCGAGCTGGGTGATGGCCTGCGGGTTGAGCCCGTCCACGGAGACGAGCACGACGTGCCGCACGACGCCCGGCTCCGGCGGCGGGCCGGCCGTGCAGCCGGCCGCGGCCCAGGTGGCGGTGGCATCGAACATCGCCCAGCCGTCCACGGTGAACGTCGCCGGCCCGTTGCCGTAGACCGGGAAGCTCAGTCGGCACCCCGGTGCGGCGGCACCGCCGGCCAGCGGCTGGCCGACGGACAGCGAAAAGGCGGTCGCGTCGACACCGGCCCGCGAGACCACGGTCGCCGCCGTGGCCGGCCGCCCGTAGGACAGCCGACCGCCGGACTGGATCGGCACGGTGCCGGTCCGACCGGCAGCCATCGGGTGCCCCGGCGCGGCGATGGTCAGGGCGGAACCGGGCTTGTCGGCGTAGTCGGTGCCGGCGACCGGTCCCGTCAGGCCGAAGTCGTCGAACAGGTAGGGCTTGGCCACCCACACCGGGAGAGCGAGCCCGGTCAGCGACTTCACTGCCGCCAGGTTCGCGTTCACCGACTGACCGACCAGCACGAAGGCGGCCCCGGCAGCGGCGGCCGGGGTGACCGTGTTGTCGTCGGCCAGCGTCACGGTGTAGCCCGAGCCGGCGAGCCGGTTGCGAACCGCGCTCTCGCCCGCCGTCGGCGTACCCGGTGTGGCCACCACGAAGAGCACCGAGCGGGCCGCCGCGGCCTGCACCGTCACGGACACGGTCGATGTCGCGGTCTGCCCGGCACTGTCGCGTGCCGTGGCCGTCACGCTGTGCGTTCCGGCCGCGACGGTGGCGGAGTCCCAGAGCACGGAGTACGGCGTACTGCTGTCGCTGCCCACGTCGACGCCGTCGACGGCGAAACCGACGTCGGTGACCGTCACGTCGTCGGTGGCCGAGGCGGTCAGCGCCACGGTGCCGCTGACCACTGCGCCCTCGGCCGGGCTGGTCAGGGACACCTCGGGCGGGTCGTCGACCGGCGGCCCGGCGGTGCAGTTCGCCGCCGTCCAGGCCACCGTGGCGTCGAACAGCGCCCAGCCGTCGGCGGTGAACGTCGTCGGGCCGGCGGCGTAGACGGGAAAGGTCACTCGGCAGGCCGGCGCCGGTCCGCCGTTGGCCAGCGGATCGCCCGGCTCGATCGTGAACGCCGCAGCGTCCGGGCCGGCCCGGGCGACGACCGTCGCGGCGGGCGCCGGCCGCCCCTACGACACCCGCCCGCCGGCCTGGATCGTGACGGTGCCGGTGCGTCCGGCGGCCATCGGGTGCGTGGGATCGCTGATGGTCAGCGCCGAGCCGGGCTTGTCGCCGTAGTCGGTGCTGGCGGCGCCGAGGGTCAACCCGAAGTCGTCGAACAGGTACGGCTTGGCCACCCAGACCGGGATGGCCACGCCGGCCAGGGCCTTCACCGCCGGGGCGTTCGAACTGCTGGACTGGGCGACCAGGACGAACGCCGAGCCCGCCGCCTGGCCGGCCGTGACCGTGTCGTCGTCGGCCAGCACCACGGTGTAGCCGGCACCGGCCAACCGGGCGCGCACGGCGCCCTCCCCGGCCGTCGGCGTCGTCGGAGCCGCCACCACGACGAGGACCTGCCCGGCCGCGCCGTCGAGGCGGGCGGCGCCAGGCCGACCACCGCTACGGACAACACGAGCGTGGAAACCCAGAGTGACTGTGCGCGCATCGCAGACTCCACCGTCGGAAGGAGACGACCACCGACTGAGGAGTGTGGGCACGTGGTGAAGGCGGCGGTACGTGGTCGTCGCTGCCTGTTGTAGCACCTCCCGGCGACAGTTCCCAGCGCCATCGCGTCTCTTCCAGCAGGAGCACGGCGACACGGGTGCGTTTGAGCGAGCCGTCAGGCGCTCGACAGGGCACAGTGATCGCATGTCCTCCTCGCCGTACGAGCCCCAGCACGGGCAGTCCGCGAGCCCGGGCGGGCCGCCGCCCGGTGCGGCGCCCGGTTCCCAGCCCGGTTCCGCGTCCGGTCCCGAGTGGACGCCGGCCGGGGAGGGGGCCTACCGGGCCGAGCCCACCCGGCCCTTCGCGGCCGCCGACGCCGGCCGGTCCGAGCCACCGCCCCGACCGAGCCAGTACGACGTCGGTACGCCGGACCCCGCGCCGTACCAGCAGGGTCAGCAGGACCCTTCCTGGGCTCAGGGCGGACGGTCCGACACCGACTACGACTCGGTTCGGGCCCGGGAGAAGGATGCCTTCGGCGGCCTCAAGCTCGGCTCGGCCCTCTTCGGCTGGCTGACCGCGGTCGGCGCCACGGTGATCCTGGTCGGGATCGTCGCGGCCGTGGCCGTCGGCACGGATCTCCGCGAGGTGATCGAAGGCCAGACGTCGGGCCAGGACCGGATCGTCGGGATCATCGTGCTCGTCGTCGTGCTCTTCGTCGCCTACTACTGCGGTGGCTACGTCGCCGGGCGAATGGCCCGCTTCAACGGCGTACGGCAGGGCGTCGGCGTCTGGCTGTGGTCGGTGTTGATCGCCGCGGCGGTCACCGCGCTGGCCGCCTTCACCGGCGAGACCAATCGGGTGATCCAGGAGCTGGACCTGTCCACGGCGGCGCTGGACTTCGACAACGTCACCCAGGAGAGCCTGATCGTCCTGGCCATCGTGCTCGGGGTGAGCCTGTTCGGCGCGATCGTCGGCGGCCTCGCCGGGATGCGCTTTCACCGCCGGGTCGACCGGGCCGGCTTCGAGTCCGACCGGTACGCCGCGGAGTAGTGCGCCCCTTCCGGTTCCTGGCCGAGGCCCGAGCCGTCGCCAGCGGTCGGGAACTGGCCGAGTCCGCCCGCCGAGCCGAGGACATGGGGATCGACGTCCTCGTTGTCCCCGACCACCTGATCGACCAACTCGCACCGATCCCGGCGCTGGCCACGATCGCCGCCGCGACCGACCGGTTGCGCATCGCGGCCTTCGTACTGAACAACGACTTGCGCCACCCGGCCGTCCTGGCCCAGGAGCTGGCCAGCCTGGACGTGCTGTCCGAGGGGCGGGTGGAGGTGGCGATCGGGGCCGGCTGGAACAAGCCGGAGTACGACGCGATCGGCCTGCCGTACGACGCCGCGCGGGTCCGCCAGGCCCGGCTGGCCGAGGCGATCACGGTTCTCAAGGGCTGCTTCGCGCCGGGGGAGTTCAGTTTCGCCGGCGAGCACTACACGGTCACCGGCTACGACGCGCGACCGAAGCCGGCGCAGCAACCGCACCCGCCGTTGTTCATCGGCGGCGGCGGACGCCGCACCCTGGAGTTGGCGGCGCGGGAGGCGCAGATCGTCGGGCTCGCGCCGCGGCTGCTGCCCGGCCCGATGGGGGACCCGGCGAGCATCACGATGGCGGCCACGGCGGAGAAGATCGGCTGGGTGCGAGAGGCGGCGGGGGAACGCTTCGCCGAGCTGGAGTTCAACGTCTATCCGTCGATGGTGCCGTTGCAGATCACCGACCGCCCACTCCAGGTCGCGGAGGAGCACGCCGCTCGGATCGCCGCCGCCTCCGGCCGCCCGGTCGACGCCGCGGACCTGTTGGACTCACCGCACATCTTCGTCGGCACCGTGGACTCCCTGTGCGAGAAGTTCCAGCGATTGCGCGCCGAGCTCGGCATCAGCTCGATCATGGTGGGAGAGATCGACGACCTCGCCCCGGTCGTCGCCCGGTTGGCCGGCACCTAGCGCGGCAGGGGCTGGCGCAGCTCCAGCAGGGGAGCGGCGAGGTCGCCGTACTCCTCTATGCGGGCCAGCACATCCGACGCGGTGAAGCGCAGGTCGGCGACCGCGCGGCACGCCTCGACCTCGTCCCACGTGATCGGCGTGGACACCGTCGGCTTGGCCTGGGCCCGCAATGAGTACGGCGCCACCGTGGTCTTGGCGGCGTTGTTCTGGCTCCAGTCGATCAGGACCTTGCCCGGGCGCAGCGCCTTGGTCATCTGCCACACGACTTGCTTGGGCGCCGCGGCGGAGATCTTCTGCGCCAGCTCCTTGGCGTAGGCCCAGGGTCGCTCCGGATCCACCTCGCGCAAGGGGACGTAGACCTGCATCCCTTTGGAGCCACTGGTCTTCGGCCAGCCCTGCAGGCCGTCGTCGGCCAGGACATCGCGGACCATCGTGGCCACCCGCGCACACTCGACGATCGTGGCGGGGGGGCCGGGATCGAGGTCGAAGACGAGCAGGTTCGCTCCGCGTACGCCGCCGCGCGGCCCGACCGTCCACTGCGGGATGTGCAACTCCAGTGCCGCCAGGTTGGCCAGCCACACCAGGGTGGGCAGGGCCTCGACCACGATGTAGCTGATGGTCTCGCGCTGCCGGGTGCTGCCCGGTGTCGGCAGCTCGACGCGGCGTACCCAGGATGGCGCGTGCGAGGGGATGTTCTTCTCGAAGAAGAACTTGCCGTCGACCCCGTCCGGGTAGCGCTTGACCGTCAGGGGACGCCCGGCCAGGTGCGGCAGCAGGACCTCGGCGATGCGGACGTAGTAGTCGATCACCTGGCCCTTGGTGAACCCGTCCTCGGCGTACAGGACCTTGCCCATGTTCGACAGCTGGAGCCGGCGGCCCTCGACCTCGACGGTCACCTTCTCAGGCACTGGTCACCTTCTCAGGCACCGTCGACCTCGCCCGGGCCGATGTCGGGGCGCAGGCCGCGCCAGGTCGGGTGGCGCAGCCGGCGGTCCCCCGTCCACTCGCCGTAGGCGACCTCGCCGACGAGTTCGGGACGGACCCACCGGGCGTCGCGCAGGAGCTCGCGCGGTACGTCGGCGAAGGGCGACTCGGTGGTGGCCAACGCGGCCAGCCGGGCATCCAGGTCGGTCAGGGTGCGGTCGCTGAACCCGGACCCCACATTGCCGACGTAACGCAGCCCGCCAGCCGCGGGGAGCCCCATCATGAGCGACCCCAACCGTCCGCTCCGGCCGCCCTGCCCCGGTTTCCAGCCGCCGATCACGATGTCCCTGGTCTGCACGTTCTTGATCTTCCGCCAGGCCTCCGACCGCTGCCCCGACCGGTAGGTCGAGTCCAGCCGCTTGGCCACCACACCCTCCAGCCCCGAGGCCCGGCTCGCGGCCTGGATCTCCGCGCCACCGCTGCGGAAGTACGGCGGGCACTGCCAGGCCGGGCCCTGCAGGCCCAACTCCTCCAGTCGGGCGCGCCGGACGTGGTAGGGCTCGCCCGTCAGGTCGACCCCGGACAGCACCAACGCGTCGAAGACGAAGTAGGTGACCGGCACCTGGCGGACCAGGAGTTGCACGGCCCGCTGAGCCGTGACGTGCATCCGGTGCTGCAGAACCCCGAAGCTCGGCCGACCGTTGTCGTCGAAGGCGACGAGCTCCCCGTCGAGGACCGAGGGACCGGCTACCGCCGCGCCGAGCGGGGCTATTTCTGGGTACGACGGGGTGATGTCCCGATCGTTGCGGCTGATCAGGTGCACCGCACCCCGGTCGATCAGGCAGAGGGCGCGTACGCCGTCCCACTTGAATTCGAAACCCCAGCGATGGTCGTCGGCCGCGGGAGGGAGCGCTCCGGCGACGGCCAGCATGGGGCGCCACCGGCCGCTCAACGGGGCCCCCGCGGCCGTCGCCAGGTCAGTTGTTGGCGAAGATGCTCACCCCACCCGGGCCGACCAGCAGGCCGATCACGATCAGGACGATCCCCCAGAGCGTTTCGCCGCGGAACAGCGCGACGATGCCCGAGATCACGAGAATGACGGCCAGGATCCCCAAAATTGTCGCCATACGGGGATCGCCCTATACCTGGCGCGTCCCGCAAGTCGAGAGGTCTGACGCGACGGCTCACAGGAGTTCAATCTAGGCGCCACGCAGCTCTTATGAGAGTCCCTTGTCCGGAGCGGCGGGCACATGGAAGGCTAGGGCCCAGCGACATCGCGCTCACTCCCGGCCATGCAGCGGTCGGTGGCGCCGCCCAGTCCGGGCGGCCCGTCACAGCCGACCAGGTTTCTGGGAGCGCTCATGCCCTCCATCCATGCTTGTTCTTCTGACCCCGAGCACCGGGCGCTCGTCGAGGACGGGATCCCGACGGCCTCGGCCCCCGAGCAGACGCGGGCCCTGCTCGTGCAGATCCACGACGAGTCACTCGACGAGCAGGCCCGCCTGTCGGCCCGGGACGCCGCCGTCGCGGCGCACCTGGACCTGACCGATCACCTCGCCCGGCGGTTCCGCAACCGCGGTGAGCCGCTGGACGACCTGGTCCAGGTCGCCAGGCTGGGACTGGTCAAGGCGGTCGACGGCTTCGATCCCGACCGTGGTGTCGAGTTCGTCAGCTACGCCGTACCGACCATCGTCGGTGAGATCAAGCGGCACTTTCGTGACAAGGGCTGGAGCGTCCGGGTGCCGCGACGGCTCAAGGACCTCAAGATGGATCTCAGTCGCGCGTCGGCGACGCTCACCCAGGACCTCGGCCGGATGCCGACCGCCACCGACCTCGCGCGCTACCTCAAGGTGAGCGAGGAGGAGGTCCGCGAGTGCGTGACGTCGTCGGCGGGCTACGCCGCAGTGCCGCTGTCCGCACCGATGGCGGCGTCCCGGGGCGAGGGCACCTACGCCGACCTGGTGGGCGGACCGGACCCGGCCATGGACACCGTGGAGGATCGCGAGTCGTTGCGGCCCCTGCTGGCCGCCCTGCCCAGCCGGGAACGCCGGATCATCGGCATGCGGTACTACGAAAACCTCACGCAGTCCCAGATCGCCGCACGGGTCGGTGTCTCGCAGATGCACGTCTCCCGGCTGCTCAGCCGATCGCTGACCGCGATGCGCAAGGGCCTGGTGCTGGACGGCTCGGCAGGCGGCACACTGACCCAATGAGCGAGCGCCGATGAGCGAGCCCGACGCCGTCGTCATCGGGGCCGGGCACAACGGCCTGGTCGCGGCGATCATGCTGGCCGACGCCGGTTGGTCGGTGCAGGTGCTGGAGGCGACAGGGCAGGCCGGCGGCGCGATCCGTACCGCGGACGTCGCCGCCGAGGGCTTCCACAGCGACCTCTACAGCGCGTTCTACCCGCTGGGCTACGCCTCCCCGGTGCTCAGCGGCCTCGGCCTGGACCGCCACGGGTTGTCCTGGCGACGCAGCCCCAGCGTGCTGTCGCACGTCCTGCCGGACGGCCGCTCGGTCACCCTGCACGCCGAACCGGCCGAGACCGCGGCCTCGGTGGCCCGGTTCGCCCCGGGGGATGCGCAGGCCTGGACCGAGCTGTACGACGAATGGCTGCGGATCGGCCCGTCGTTGATCGCGGCCCTGTTCACTCCCTTCCCGCCGGTGCGCTCGACCGGCAGCCTGCTGCGCGCTCTCGGATCCAGTGCCGAGCTGCTGCGCTTCCTGCGCTTCGCCATGCTGCCGGTCCGGCGGCTGGGCGAGGAGCGCTTCGACGGCGAAGGTGCCCGCTTGCTGCTGGCCGGCAACGCGCTGCACACCGACCTCGGGCCGGAAGGTGCGATCAGCGGTGTGTTCGGCTGGCTGCTCGCGATGCTCGGCCAGCAGTACGGCTTCCCGGTGCCGGCCGGCGGCGCGCAGCGGCTGGTCGACGCGCTACTGAGCCGGCTCGATGCCGCAGGCGGGACGGTGCGCTGCGGACAGCCGGTGCGTTCGGTGCTCGTCGAGAACGGCCGGGCCACCGGCGTACGGCTGGCCGGCGGGGAGGTCGTCCGCGCGCGGCATGCGGTGCTGGCCGACGTACCGGCCCCTGCCCTGTACGCCGACCTGCTGGAACCGCACCACCTGCCCGCGCGGTTGCTGCGCGACCTGACGAACTTCCAGTGGGACAACGCGACCATCAAGGTCGACTGGGCGCTGTCCAAACCGGTGCCGTGGACCGAGCCCGAGGTGGGCGGGTCGGGCACCGTGCACCTGGGCGGCGACCTCAACGGACTCACGCGGTACGCCGCGGACCTGGCCACCCGCAGCATCCCGACAGAGCCGTTCGTGCTCTTCGGTCAGATGGGAGTGGCCGACCCCTCCCGCTGCCCGCCCGGTACCGAGGTGGCCTGGGGCTACACCCACGTCCCGTGGGATGCCGGCCTCGATGACAGCGCCGTGCAACGGCAGACCGAACGGATGGAGCAGGCCGTCGAAGCGGCCGCGCCTGGTTTCCAGGACACCGTCATCGGGCGAACGGTCGCCGCCCCGCGGGATCTGGAGCGGGCCAATCCGAGCCTGGTCGGCGGATCCCTGAACGGCGGGACGGCAGCCTTGTACCAGCAGCTGATCTTCCGCCCCGTCCCCGGCCTGGGCCGGCCCGAGACGCCGATCCGCGATCTGTACCTGGCCAGCTCGTCGGCACATCCCGGCGGCGGGGTCCACGGCGGACCAGGCGCGAACGCCGCGCGGGTCGCGCTACGCCGGCGACGGCCCCAGGGTGCACTCGTGGACACCGGCATGCACTGGGCGTTGCGGCGGCTCTACCGCTCCTGACCGCCGGCTACTCGGCCGGGCGCTGCGGTCGCTCGATCCGGGCGGCCAGCCGGGCGAGCGTCTCGACGTTGCGGACGTGCAGTCCCGCGCCTGCCAGCGGTCCGAGCAGCCGCAGCGGGCCGCTCACCACGGTCTCGGTCATCGTCAGGTCCACTCCGTCGCCCGCCGGAACCAGGTCGAACTCGACCACGGCCTCCCCGGCCGGCCACATCCGGGCCCGGAGGACCAGCCGCCGCCCGGTCGACAGTTCCTGGACCGCCGTGGTGTCCCGCAGCACCAGGGGCCACGGTCCGATCGAGTGGTGGATCCGGCTACCCGGCTCCGGCCAGCCCGGATCCACCGCACGGACGTGAGCGGCCCCGACCACCCAGGCCGAGTAGCCCCAGCCGTCGGACAACTCGGCGAAGGCCTGCTCCGGCCGGGCCGCGATGTGCTTGGTGAGCACGGACTCGGCCATCCGGCGGGTCACTGTTGGTCCGGGGTGTAGCGGATGGCCACGGCGACCACGGCGTCGCTGTGGGCACCGAACGCGAACGCCGTCAGCGCCGCGGTCAAAGCGTCGGCGACCCGTCTGGCCGGCTGTCCGACGACACGGGCCAGGCAGTTCGCCAGCTCTCCCGAGCCGGCGAAGGTCTGGCCTGCCTCGTTGGTCACGTCGGGGAGTTCGTTGGTGTAGAAGACCATGCAGTCGCCGGGCACGAGCAAGTCGGTGACGCAGTGGGACGCGTGGCCCTCCGGTGCGTTCAGGGCCACCCCGCCGCCGTCGGTGCGCTGCACCCTCCCGTCGGTGCGGAGCCAGAGCGAGGACCGGTGGCCCGCGCTGCCGATCTCGACGGTGAGGCGGCCACCTCCCTCACTCAGCCTCAGCACCGCAGCGCCGACTGGCGGCTCGCCGGGTCGCAGCCGGCGCAGCCCCTCGTCCATCTGCGCCAACACCTCGGCCGTGGTCGATCCGGAGGAGCCGAGCAGCAGGGCCCACTGCCGCACCATCGCCACGTGCGACTGGGCCGCGGAGCCGCCGATCGCCGCGCTCCCGATGGCCGCCCCCCAGCCGTTGGGTTGATCGTAGAAGTCGAGGAACGGCGCGGTTCCCCGCTGGCCGGGCAGGTGCAGCCAGGCGACGTCGAGTTGGCTCGCGGACAGGACGCGCTGCGGGAGGAAGGGCTCGGGTTCGGTGC
>JACCSC010000506.1 GCA_013813215.1 Geodermatophilaceae bacterium
GTGTTGCCCTGGTCGTACTTCCGGCTCGAGGGCGGGAAGGGCGCGTTCGGCATCGGCCCCAGGATCGGGGTCATCGCCAGGTTGAAGATCGTTGCGGGGATGCCGCCGCCGAAGGCTCTGTCGCCGAGGCTGGTGGGTGTATCGGGGTTGAACACCCCCACGCTGGCCAGCAGCTGCGGGGTGTAGCCCACGAACCAGGTGCCCTTGTTGTCCTGGGTGGTGCCGGTCTTGCCGGCCACCGCGTGACCCTCGATCCGAGCCCGACCGCCGGTCTGACCGGGGAAGCAGCACCCGACGTCCTTGAGCAGGATCTGGTTGATCGTGTCCGCGAGACCCGACGGGATGACGTCGGCCGTGCAGTTGTCGTTCTTGACCACGGGCTCGCCGTTGGCGTCGAGCTGTGGCTCACCGTTCCGGTCGAGGACCTCCTCGATCGGCGTCGGCCAGCAGCGGGTGCCACGCGCGGCCACCGTGGCGTACGCCGTCGCCAGCAGCAGCGGGCTGGTCTCGACGGGCCCGAGGGTGAACGAACCGTTGTTCTCGGCGATGATCCGCTCCGGCCGCGGGTCGCCGGGGTACCAGAGACCCAGCCGTTGACCCATCTCCACCGAGGACCGCACGCTGCCTAATTCATCCTGGAGGTGAACGAAGTAGGTGTTGGACGACTGGTACAGCGCGGTCTCCAGATCGAGGGTCGGCCGATAGTTGCCGGCGTTGCTGACCCTGTACTTCCCGTCCGGCTCTTCCTCATTGCGGTACACCCGGGAGACATAGGGGTCCGACGAGGTCAGGGTGAAGCCCTTGCCCTTCAGCTGCTCCAGCGCCGAGGCCGCCACGAAGAGCTTGTACGTCGAGCCGGCACCCGATGACGGTGTGCTGAACAGCTTCACCGTCGTCTGTGCCGGATCGTCGGCGTTGCTGCCGTAGACCTTGCTCGTCGCCATCGCGCGGACCTTGCCGGTTGCGGGTTCGACCAGGGTGAACAGGCCGGCGAACTGGCTGTTGGGGGCGATCTGGGAGCGCACGGCCTCGTCCCCGGCCCGCTGCATCCGCGGGTCGAGCGTGGTCCTGATCGTGAGCCCGTCCTCCAGGATCTGCTTGGAGGTGAGGCCGAGCCCGCGCGGCGGCGCGGTCGTGAGGTACTCGAACATCCAGTCGCAGAAGAACCGGCCGATGATCGCGCCGGCGCAGTTGCGTGGTGGGTCGGCGCCCGGCGTGATGACCGGCGGCACGGCCTTTGTCGCCTCGGCTTCGGCCTCGGTGATGTAGTCCTGCTCGGCCATCCGATCGAGGACGAGGTTGCGGCGATCGGTAGCCGCCGCCGGGTCGTTGTTGATCGGGTCGTATTGGGACCCGTTCACCACCAGCCCGGCCAGCAGAGCCGCCTCGGGCAGGGTCAGGTCCTCGACCATCTTGTTGAAGTACACCCGGGTGGCGGCCGCGACGCCGTAGGCGTTGCTGCCGAAGAACACAACGTTCAGGTACTTCTCGAGGATCTCGTCCTTGGTGTACTGCTGTTCCAGCTGCAACGCGAGATTGGCCTCACGCAGCTTGCGGGCCAGGCTCGGTCTGATCGCGGCCTGCCGCTCCTCGTCGGTGTCGGCCTGGTTGAACAGCACGTTCTTGACGTATTGCTGGGTCAGCGTGGAGCCGCCCTCCTTGACCGCACCGGCTTGGAGGTTCGTGAGGGCCGCCCGGGTCAGGCCCTGGGCGTCCAACCCCCCGTGGTCGTAGAACCGCTCGTCCTCGATGGCGATGATCGCCTGCCGCATCACCAGCGGGATCCGCTCCAGCGGCACTGGGGTGCGGTTGTACGTGTAGAAGTAAGCCAGCAGGCTGTCGTCGGTGGCCAGCACCCTGGTCACCTCGACCCCGGCGTCCTCCTCGAGGACGGTGGTGTCGTCCAGAAGCGTCGTCGAATTGCGCGCCGCGATCCCGACGCCACCGAGCACCGGCAGCAGCAGCCCGGCCACGAGCGTTCCCGCCACGGCGATCGCGAGCACGAGCTTGACCGCGGCCGAGGCCTTCTTCCCCACAGTTGTTGCCGACACGCCGCCCAGGGTACGTGCTCGGGCGCATGCGCAACTCGACGCGCCCGTCGTCGTTAGTCCCTGTAGGGCACCACTCCGGTACGGACCGTTACAGACGCTCCCGACCACGCAGGGATGGCGATCGGCATGACCACCAGCACGATGCGGCCGACTGGACCGATGCCCTGGGCAGAACGGGGAGCCTGCCGGGACGCCGATCCGGACTCGCTGTTCGTGCCCGGAGCGGCGCAGCACCGGGCCAAGCGGATCTGCCGCGACTGCCCGGTGCGGCTGGACTGCCTGGCCGAGGCGCTGGACCACCGGATGGAGTTCGGCATCTGGGGCGGGTTGACCGAGCGTGAGCGGCGCAGCCTGCTACGCCGCCGCCCCGACGTGGAGTCCTGGCGACCGCTGCTGGACGCCTCGCTGCTCAAGCCGGCCGGATCCGGCTAACCCTTCACCGCGGCCAGCGCGTCGCCCATGGTGCGCAGCGCGGCGAGGTCGTGCACGTCACCGGCCAGGGCGGGCACCTCGCGGACAGCGACCTCGGGGTGGGCCTTGGCGAAGCGTCCGATCAGCTGACGCTCACGGCGAGCGCGGGCGGCGATGTCGGCGTGGATGCGCAGCACTGCTGCGGTGAGCGGCTCGGCCTCCATCTCCTCCAGGCTGTCGGCCGCGGCTTCGGCGCGCTGGGCGGACAGTTCAGGTACGCCGTTGCGCTGCACCCGGTTGACCACCAGGCCGGCCAGCGGCATCTCGTCCGCACCCAGCCGGTCCACGAAGTAGGAGGCCTCGCGCAGCGCGTCCGGCTCCGGGGCGGCGACGACGAGGAATGCAGTACCCGGGCGCTTGAGCGTCTCGAACGTGGCCTCGGCCCGCTCCCGGAAGCTGCCGAACATCGTGTCCAGGGCCCCGACGAACGCCGACACGTCGCTCAGCACCTGCGCGCCCAGGATCTTGGTGAGGATGCGGGCGAACAGTGCGAACCCGGCCCCGACCACCTTCAGGTACGCCCGGCCCCCCGCCCGCGCCGGAGCGATCAGCAACCGCAGCATCCGCCCGTCCAGGAAGCGCGCCATCCGCTGCGGCGCGTCCAGGAAGTCCAGGGCCGAGCGGCTCGGTGGCGTGTCGACGAGGATCAGGTCCCAGGTGTCCTCCAGGCGTAGCTGCCCGAGCTTTTCCATCGCCATGTACTCCTGCGTGCCGGCGAAGGACGAGGACAGCGACTGGTAGAAGGGGTTGGCCATGATCTGCTTGCTGCGCTCGGGCGAGCTGTGTGACTCCACGATCTCGTCGAAGGTGCGCTTCATGTCCAGCTGCATAGCCCACAGCCGGCCGTCGGCGACGTCCTCGACCTGGCGGGGCACGTTGTCCAGCCGGGTCAGGCCGAGGGACTGAGCCAGCCGCCGGGCGGGGTCGATGGTGAGCACGACGACAGTTCGCCCCGCCTCCGCCGCCCGGACCGCGAGCGCGGCCGAGGTGGTCGTCTTGCCCACCCCGCCACTGCCGCAGCAGACGACGATCCGGGTCCCCCGGTCGGCGAGCAACGCCTCGACATCCAGCTCGGGGCTCATCGGCCCCCGATTCCCTGGTCGTGCAGCAGGGTGGCCAGCTCGAACAGCGAGCCCAGGTCCATCGGCGGCGGGATCAGGGGCAGCTCGTACACCGGCCGGCGCAGCGCTCGGATCCGCTCTCGCGATTCGTCCTGTACGGCGTAGCGGCGCGCGTGCTCGATCGCCTGCTCGGTGAGCCTGCTGCCCAGCGCCTTGCCGTTCAACCCGGCCCGCTCCAGGCCAGCGACCACTCGGGTCGCGCCGAGCCGCCCGGCCGCCGCCCGCTTCTGGTCGGCCGCGGGCAACAGCGAGGGCCGGGCGGCGTTGACGATGATCGCGCCGACCGGCAACCGGCTGGCGGTGAGTTCGTCTACGGCGTCGATCGTCTCCTGGACCGGCATCTCCTCCAGCAGGGTGACCACGTGTACGGCGGTCTGTGACGAGCGGAAGACCGCCATCACCCCGTCGCTCTGGGTCTTGATCGGCCCGACTTTGGCCAGCCCGCTGACCTCGGCGGTGACGTTGAGGAACTTGGTGATCCGCCCGGTCGGCGGGGCGTCGAGGACGACGGCGTCGTACACCCGCTTGCCCTTCGCGGTCCGGGTGGTCACTTCCTTGACCTTGCCGGTGAGCAGGACGTCGCGCAGCCCGGGGGCGATGGCGGTCGCGAAGTCGATGGCGCCCATCTTGCGCAGCGCCCGCCCGGCGCGGCGCAGGTTGTAGAACATCTCCAGGTAGTCCAGCAGGGCCGCCTCGTCGTCGACGGCCAGGGCCAGCACCTCGCCGCCGCGCGGTGCCACCGCCACCCGGCGTTCGGCGTAGGGCAGCGGCGCACAGTCGAACAGCTGGGCGATCCCCTGCCGGCCTTCTACCTCGATCAGCAGGGTGCGCCGGCCGTCGTACGCCAGCGCGATGGCCAGGGCCGCGGCGACGGTCGTCTTGCCGGTCCCGCCCTTGCCCGTGACGATGTGCAGCCGTGCCGCGGGGAACTCGGCGGCATCGGACAC
>JACCSC010000510.1 GCA_013813215.1 Geodermatophilaceae bacterium
TTCTACACCAACCCCGACGGCCGGGCGGCCCGCCGGACGACGGTGGTCGTGCTGGCCCTGCTCGGAGTCTTCTACCTGTTCCCGACGATCTACGGCGCGCTCGGCCGGCTGTACACGCCGCAGCTGCTGCTCACCGGGCAGACCGACGCGACGGTGCTCCTGCTGCCCGGGGCCGCGATCGGCGGTCTGGGCGGCCAGCTGCTCGGTGCCCTCGTGGCGGCGGGCGCGTTCGCGGCGTTCCTGTCGACGTCGAGTGGGCTGCTCGTCTCGGTCGCCGGGGTGCTGTCCCGCGATGTCGTACACAGGGCGTCGGTTCCGGCCTTCCGGCTGGCCGCGGCGGTGGCCGGTGTCGTCCCGCTGCTGCTGGCCTTGCAGGTGGTCTCCACCGACGTGTCGGTCGTGGTCGGGCTGGCGTTCGCCGTGGCCGCGTCGACGTTCTGCCCGTTGCTGGTGCTGGGGATCTGGTGGCGCGGGCTGACCGACCTCGGCGCCGTGGCCGGCCTGCTCACCGGGGGAGTGCTGTCCGTCGCCGCGGTGCTCGTGACCGTGTTGGGCGGCGTGCGGTCAGGCTGGACCGGCGCGCTGCTCGCCCAGCCCGCCGCGCTCACGGTTCCGATCGCCTTTGCGGTCATGATCATCGGCTCACGGCTGACCCGGCACCGGGTTCCCGCGGACGTCGGGCGGACCATGGTGCTGCTGCACGCGCCGGAGAGCCTCGGCGTACGCCGGCGGTAGCTCGAACTCGATCAGCGCTCTTGCTCTTGCTGCGCTCGCTCAACCAGCTTCCGCGCCCACTTCACGGCGTCACTTGCTCGTCCGGGTGCTACCGGGATCACGCCGTAGTGCGCAGCGCCCTTGAGGTCGAGTAGGCGTCGCAACATCTGCGCGAGGCGATCGCCGTCTGGAGTGGCAGTCCTGAGCAGGTCTGCGGCGCCGCGGTGGTCGTCACCACGATGACGGCCGCGAAGCCGCTGGCAGCAGATGGCGTCGGAAGCAGCTATTCCGGCCAGCACCGCAAGTCCGGTGGCCACGCTCGAATACTCATCCTGCTCTGGCTCGTCGAGAACCAATTCAGCGACGTCGAGGTACGCGCGCGCAGCGGCCCACCTGGATCGTGCTTCCTGGGGTCCGCATGGCGCCGTTCGATTCGGCCGTGTCATCCGGCTTCAGGCCGGTCTCTGTCGCCAGTCCGAGCCCAGCTGGCTGACCAACTCCACTGCATCTCGTTCGATGAAGGCCATCAGCTGTGTCCATCGCCGGCGCTCGTCCAGGTAGTCGTAGAGCGACAGGTCGATCACCTGCAGCGAGTTCCCAGTCCACCGGCCGACCTGTGCTCTCAGCTCGTCAAGTTGACCATCCCAGGTTTCCGGGCTCACAGAAGTCACGTACTCAATGCCCGTCGAGCCGAACGGTAGGGCGGCCAGCATTCGTGACGAAGGCTGCCTGTCATACTCGCCCGGGAATGTGGGGCGGACGACGAGCAGGTCGATGTCGCTGTCCGTCCCGCCGTCTGCCCGTGCGGCCGACCCGAACACGCAAGCCAGTAACGGCGCCGGCTGCCAGTCGGCGAGCGCCAACCGAAACCGCCGCCACAGTTCAAGGCGCAGCCCCGCCAGTTGATCCGCGATTCCGGCCGCGATGTGATCACGGTTGAGCCGAAGGACGGTGTTTCGGCCCATCGCCGTGGCCGTCACGATGCCCTGCCCCACCAAGCGGGCGCAGCTACGGCGCAGTCCGATCTCCGATCCCCGTGGGGCGAGCTTCGCTATCTCACCCACGGTGAGCGCGCGGCCGGCCATCGCCAACACGGCAAGTACGGGCCCATCCAAGGTGGCGGTCACCGATCGCGTCGGATCAGATAGATCCATATCAGAAACTATAGACAACTATCTTCTAGGAGCGAACGACTCATCCCGCTGGCGCCCGGGTAGCTCGCCGACGCCGACGCCTTTTCGCGAGGATACGGGTGACCGCTGGGCGCAGGTCGTACGCCGTTCACCGGCCGTACGCCGCGCCGCTGCGACCGTCCGGCGAGGGCCTCCGCGCGTCACCCGGTGGCCCGGACCGCGGACCCTACGGTGACCGGCACCACTTCGCGACGGTGCGGCGTGACGAGCCTGCCTGGAGGTTGCCGGTGACCCAACTGACGCGACGCGAGATCTCGCAG
>JACCSC010000511.1 GCA_013813215.1 Geodermatophilaceae bacterium
TCTCCACCATCTACGCCCAGCACCCACGCAGCGACGAGTCAGCCGAGCTTTTCGGCAACCTCGTCGCCAAACTTGCCGAGTGCTCCCTCGTCTGCACGATCTGCGCCGACGCCTGCGCCAACGAGGAAGGCGACGACCTCGGCCGGTGTATTCGTCTCGACACCGACTGCGCTGATCTGTGCGCCAGCACGGCGCGCCTGTTGAGCCGCCAACCGGTCATCGAGCCCGATGTTCTGGAGCGTCTCCTGACGACGTGCGCGGCGGCGTGCCAGCGCTGCGCGGCGGAGTGCCGGACGCACGCCGAGCACCACGCCCACTGCGCGACGTGCGCCGAGGTCTGCGCCGGTTGCGCCGAGGCCTGTGAGCAGGCGGCCGGCCGGCTGCGCACGAACGCCGAGAGCTGAACCGAGGACCGAGCAACGGCTCTCGGTGGCGATGGGGGCGGGCGGCGGCGGGCGCGACACGGGCAGCTGAGTAGCGTTCGCGTCCGCTGTGGGCGCACACCTCAACATCCTCCTCATCACGCTCGACCAGTTCCGCGGTGACTGCTTGTCGGCGGCCGGTCACCCGGTCGTGCGCACGCCGCACCTCGATCGGCTCGCCGCGTCCGGTGTCCGCTTCGCCCGCCACTACAGCCAGGCCGCGCCGTGCGCACCAGGGCGGGCCAGCATCTACACGGGCATGTACCAGATGAACCATCGTGTCGTCGCCAACGGCACACCTCTCGACGCCCGCTTCGACAACATCGCCCTGGCCGCCCGCCGCGCCGGCTACGACCCGGTCGTGTTCGGCTACACCGACCAGGGCGCCGACCCGCGCTCCGCAGTCGATGCCGACGATCCGCGCCTCTCCGTCTGGGAGGGCATCCTGCCCGGCTTCGAGGCCGTGCTCGATCTGCCGGACGACCAGGCGGCGTGGGTGGCGTGGCTGGCCGAACTCGGCTACGACACGTCGGGCGGGTCGGCGCAGTTGCTGGCCACCGAGAGCGAGCGCCCCGCCGAGCACGGCGTGTCGGCGTTCCTCACCGACCGGGCGATCGACTGGTTCGATCAGCGCCTCGCGGCAACCGGCGGCGAGCACGCCGGTCCGTGGTTCGTCCACCTGAGCTACCTCCGTCCGCACCCGCCGTATTCGGCAGCCGGCCGGTGGGCCCAGGCCTACGACCCGGACGACGTGGGGCTGCCGATCGAACCGGCACTCGTCCGCCACCCGCTGCACGATGCCGTCCTGCGCCATCCGGCCGCCGCTGCGCCGACCGACGAAGCGGCGCTGCGCTTGATGCGCGCCCAGTACTTCGGGATGATCTCCGAGGTCGACGATCAGCTCGGCCGGTTGCGCGACACGCTGACCGAGCGCGGTCAGTGGGACGACACCTTCGTGCTCGTCACGTCCGATCACGGCGAGATGCTCGGCGACCACGGCTTGCGGGAGAAGCTCGGCTACTGGGAGCAGAGCTATCACGTGCTCGGCATCGTCGCCGATCCACGACTGCCGCAGGGGCACGGTTCGGTCGTCAACGCGTTCACCGAGAACGTCGACGTCATGCCGACGATCTGCGAGGCGATCGGAGTGGCCGTCCCGGCGCAGTGCGACGGGTTCCCGTTGACGCCGTGGCTGCGCGGCGAAAAGCCCGACCGCTGGCGCACGGCCGCTCACTGGGAGTTCGACTGGCGTGGGGAGATGATCGGGCAGGTGCCGCACGAGTGGCCCTGGGAGCGGACGCTGGAGCGCCAGCACCTGGCCGTCCTGCGCACCGAGCGTGCGGCATACGTCCAGTTCGGCAACGGGTCGTGGTGCTGCTTCGACCTCGTTGCTGATCCGTCGTGGCGCACCGAGGTCACCGACCCGGCGGTCGTGCTGCCGCTGGCCCAGGACATGTTGACGTGGCGTTCGCGCCACACCGGCCGCGAGCTTGCCGACATGCTCGTCGTCGACGGTGGCGTCGGACGCTGGCCGCAGATGCCGACCGGTTGGGCCGACACCGCCTGACGGCGCCACCGTGTTCGTCGCCACCGTGCTCGCCCTGTCGTCGGCCGGTCTCCACGCCACGTGGAACCTCGTCGCCAAACGCAGTACGGATCCGTTCCTCGCGCTGTGGGGC
>JACCSC010000053.1 GCA_013813215.1 Geodermatophilaceae bacterium
GTCGCCGAACCAGCCCGGTGACGGCGCGGGGGCGGCCGGTCCCCCCGTGCGGACCGGCAGCCGCGCCGGGCGGCTACAGCCGAGACTGCTGCCTCGACGGTCACCGCCCGTACATGGTCTAACGCGCACAGCAGCTATCGGTGACGGGCGGCGGCCGGGAAGTTCGTCCGCCGCTGGTCAGACCGGCAGCAACCGCCCGACGATAGCGGCGAGTTGCTCGGCGTTGCGGCACTCGACCATCTCGATGTGCTCGGCGTAGACATCCGCGGCCGAGTCACCGCTGCCCCACTGCCGCTGCGGTTCCGGGTTGAGCCAGTACGCGTGCCGGGCCCGGGTGACCAGCCCCCGCAGGGTCGACGTACCGGGCGCCCGGTAGTTGGTCCGCCCGTCGCCGAGCACGAGCAGGGATGTCTTGGGCCCCACCGCTTCCGGCCAGCGCTCGGCGAAGACCTCAAAGGCGTGCCCGTAGTCGCTGTGCCCGTCGAACCACACGAGGTCGGCCTCGCGGGACAGCCGCTGCGTGGCCGTGACCAGGTCGGCGCCCGGCGCGAAGAAGCGGGTCACCTCGTCGCAGGTGTCGACGAAAGCGAACGCGCGGACCCGGCTGAACTGCTCGCGCAGCGCCGCGGCCAGCATCAGGGTGAAGTGGCTGAACCCGGCCACCGAGCCTGAGACGTCGCACAGGACGACGAGTTCCGGCTTGTGCGGCCGGTGCGGCCGGTGGTGGGTCACGATGGGGACGCCGCCGGTGGCCAGCGAGGACCGGACCGTACGTCGGAAGTCGAGCCGACCGGTGCGGCCGTGCCGGCGTTTGGCGGCCAGCCGCGCCGCGAGCCGGCGGGCGAGAGGCGCGACGGTACGCCGGAGTGCGGCGAGGTCCTGTTGCTGGGCGCGCAGGAAGTCGACCTGGTCGACCAGCGGGCGCACCGTCGACCGGGCCACGGCGTCCGGTCCGCGTTCCTCGGCCGCGCGGCGGCGTACCTCTTCCTCGATCGCCGCCCGGAGCGTCGCGAGCCGTTCGCGGATGGTGTTCCGGGCTACCTGCTCGGCGAGCCCGCCCCGGTCGGCGCCGGCCAGCAGGGCATCGAGCAGCTGGGCGACCAGGGTGTCCGGCGAGAGCGCGCGCAGGACGCGATAGCTGAAGAACGACTGCCGGCCCGGCGTGGATTCGGCCCGGCCGAGGGCAGCCACCGCCTCGCGGGCGAAGCGGCGCAGCGCGTCGTCGTCGCCGTCGAGCAGCAGCCGGGCCAATTCCGCGCGCAGCGCCTCCGGGTCCGGCGCCGGGGGGTCCGGATCGTCGTCGGTGGTGGTGGTCCCGCCGACCCGGGGCCACCACAGGTCGAAGAGCACGTCGAAGTTCGGCCGGTGGACCGGGCGCTTCACGACAACGGAGGCGAGACCCTCCCGGAGCTGGCGACGGTCCAGCACGTCCACCGTGCCGAGCACGGCCGCGGCGTCGATCCCCTCGCTGACGCCGACCGGGATGCCCGCCTCGCGAAGTGCCCGGACGAAGTCCGCGAGGTGGCTCAGCAACCCGGGCCGGGCCATCAGTTCAGCCGCAGCTCGCCGGCGGCCCGGATGTGGTCGCTGGCGTGCTTGAGCACCACCCCGAGCGTCGAGCGCAGCGCTTCCTCGTCGAGGGTGTCCAGGCCGAGGGCGAGCAGGGTGTGCGCCCAGTCGATGGTCTCGGCGATCGACGGCGACTTTTTCAGCTCCAGCGCCCGCAGCGCGCGGACGGTCCGGACGATCTGGTCGGCCAGCGCGCCGCCGATGTCGGGCACCCGGGACAGCACGATCTCGCGCTCCCGCTCGGCGGAGGGGTAGTCCAGGTAGAGGTACAGGCAGCGCCGCTTCAGCGCCTCGGACAGCTCACGGGTCGCGTTGGAGGTGAGGACGACGAGCGGCCGGCGTACGGCGGTGATCGTCCCGAGCTCTGGGATCGTGACCTGGAAGTCACTGAGCACCTCCAGGAGAAGGCCCTCGACCTCGACGTCGGCCTTGTCCGTCTCGTCGATGAGCAGCAGCGTCGGCTCCTGCTGCCGGATCGCCGCCAGCAGCGGCCGGGCCAGCAGGAACTCCTCGCTGAACACGTCGTCGTGCACGCGGTGCCAGTCCGTGTCGTCCGGTCCGGCCTGGATCCGCAGCAACTGCTTCTTGTAGTTCCACTCGTAGAGGGCGCGGGCCTCGTCCAGCCCCTCGTAGCACTGCAGGCGGATCAGGCCGGATCCGGTGGCGGCGGCGATCGCCTTGGCCAGCTCGGTCTTGCCCACACCGGCCGGACCCTCGACGAGCAGCGGCTTGCCGAGCCGGTCGGCCAGGAACACCGTCGTCGCGATGGCCGGGTCGGTGAGATAGCCCACCGCGGCCAGCCGCTTCCCGACGTCGGACACGCT
>JACCSC010000060.1 GCA_013813215.1 Geodermatophilaceae bacterium
GCGGATGGCCCAGTCGTGGTGCGTGACCCCGTCCAGCCGGCGCATGGCCGGCGGCGCCAGCAGGTGCACGGCGTGACCGCGCTCGAGCTGCTCGCGGGTGAACTCCTTGAGCAGGCTGAAGATCCCCCACCCCGGTGCCTCGGTGACGTGGAGCACGCGAAGCATCCGCAGTGCGCTCCTGTCCTGGGGCCGATGGATTCGAGGGCGGCCGGCTAATCGCTGGGAACAGTAACCCAGCGCGACAGCTCGGGCCCCAACCGCTCGGACAGCAGGGCGACGTCCGTGGCCAGGTACGCCGCCACCTCGGCGCGTACCTCCGGGCTGACGGTGGGTTTGGTGTCGACTCGCCACATCCGGCGCTTCAGGGCGGCGACCGCGGGGAGGGACGTGGTCCGCGACCACTGGCGCAGCGCCCGGAGGGGGCCGGCCAGCAGCCGGGGCGGCCGATGGGTGATCCGGCGCAGGGCGGTGAAACGGGCCGCCTTGGTGCTGGCGTTGCGGACGTCGAAGCTGGGCAGCGGCTCGGCCGATATCCCGGCGAAGTCCGCCAACGCCCGCCAGGCCCGCTCCGGATCGGCCGACAGCTCCTCCAGGAAGACGATGTGCACCCGGTCGCCGGGTACGTGTGTCAAGAGCCGGTCCATCGCCGCCCCGAGTCGGCCGACCCGCGGATAGTCCACGAGCTTGGGGTCCAACGGCGTGGTGTCGGGCTGCCCGCCGGCCACGCTGCGCCGCCAGGCGGTGGCGAAGTCGGCCTCGCTCTCGTTGAGCGCCACCAGCTGCGTACGGTGCCAGGAGATCAGCAGGTCCACCGGGTTGCGCAGGGCGACGACGAACCGGGCCGCGGGGACGGCGGCCAGGATGTCGGGCACCGCGCGCTCGGAGTAGAGGTACGTCGTCGATCCTTCGGCCAGCATCGTGTCCTCGCGCGCGCCGGCGAACAGCGCGGCGTAGCGGGCAGGTGTGTCGAAGCCGTAGTGCGAACGCATCCCGGGGTAGTCCGAGGCCCAGTAGAACGGCTCCTTGGGCACCGAGAAGGTGATCTGCGGGTGGTCGGCGAGCCAGCCGGCGAGGGACGTCGTGCCGGACTTCGGGGCGCCGACGACGTACAGCTCAGGAAGCCTGGTCACCGGTCCGCCTCGTGTTCTGCCCGCTCGTCTCCCAGCCAGGCAGCCAGCTCAACCCCAGCCGTTCGTCCTGGTCTCGCAGCCACTCGCTCGCCGCCGCCCGAGCCCGCCGGCCGAGCTCGTCCAGCTCCGCCCGCTGCTCCGGCGTACAGCTGGCCAGCGCCTGCTCCGTCGTCGGCAGCACGGTCTCCCGGGTGACCAGGGACCGCACCCGGCGGAGGCGGTCGGCGCCCAGCCGCTCCCGCACCATGGGATAGAGGCGGCTGCGCCGCAGGGTGCGGCTGGCCACCCGGAACGCCTCGTGCTTGAACGTGACGACGTTGTTCCGGTGCGCCTCGGCACCGTGCTCCTCGGGAGCGGGCGGGGACAGACCCAGCAGCGAGCAGACCTGCTCGTCGACGTGCCCACCGGTCGCGGTCTGGAACGGGACGACCAGCATCCGTTCGGTCCCGAAGCGTTCCTGTACCGCGGTGATCCACCGGCCGTAGTCGCTCGCCCCGGCGTACAGCGGGTTGCGCCGCAACGCCGTCCCGAAGTCGGCCGCGTCCTCCTGCTTGAAGTAGTACCGGTGATACAGGTAGTGCGAGATGGCCCGCGGCACCGGATCGCGGACGAGGTAGACGACGAGCCGCACCTGCCCCTCGGCGGCCAGCCGGTCCAGGGCCTCCGGGAAGTGCGGGAACGTGTAGGACACGCTGGCGTCCATCCGCAGGACGCCCTCGGCCCGCGGGGCGAACAGCGAGTCGTACCAGTCCGGACCCCGGTCGTGGTTGCGGTTGAAGTAGTTGGGTTCCTTGAGCGACCCCGGATCGATCGCCGAATGGGTGCTCAGCTGCGCGGCGAGGTAAGAAGTCCCGCTGCGGGCCGCGCCGGCGATGACGAGCTCCGGGCCGGGCGCGATGCTCACGCGTCGGGACAGTAGCAGCGCAGGGGTGCCTCGCCGGCTGACCTACGCTGGCCGACGTCGTGGCGGTGGTCGTCCCTGACTCGAGGAGCGCTTCGGTTGGCTGGATCGTTGGTGTTCGGCGGTGCCGGGTTCATCGGCACCCACTTGCTGCGTGACTTGGTGGCGCGCGGCGTCGACCCGGTGGTCTCGGCGGACATCGCCGACCCGCGCGAGCCCGTCCCCGGGGTGGACTACCGGTACGCCGACGTACGTCAGGCGATCCAGTTGGACGGGTCGCCGTACGACACGATCTACAACCTCGCCGGGCTGGTCGCCACGCCCGGGCACCCGGACGGGGAGTACTACCGGACGAACGTGACCGGGGCCGTCACCGTCACCGACTTCGCCGACGCCCACGGCATCCGGACGATCGTGTTCACCAGCACGATGTCGATCTACCCCACCGGGAACGAGCTCAAGACCGAGCAGTCAGCCTTGGAGCCGTTGAACGCCTACGGCGCGTCCAAGGCGCTGGGGGAGAGCATCCACCGTCGTTGGCAGGCGGGGCACGCCGACAACCGGCTGGTGGTCGCCCGGCCCGCGGTGATCTTCGGTCCCGGCGAGCGGGGCAACTTCCAGCGACTTCACCGGCTGATCCGCCGCGGCCTGTTCGTCTACCCGGGCCGCAAGGACACGGTCAAGGCCTGCGGTTACGTCACCGATCTGGTGGCCAGCTTCGAGTTCGTGCTCGGCCTGCCGGGCAACTCCCACGTCTACAACTTCGCCTACCCCGACCGGTGCACGATCGGCGACATCTGCCAGCTGATCAGCGCGGAGCTGGACAAGCCGGAGCCGCGGGCCCTGTTGCCGCTGCCGGTGATGCGGGCCGGTGCCCTGCCCTTCGAGGCGCTGGAGTCCGCCGGACTGCGTACCGGGATCAGCCGGACCCGTATCGAGAAGCTGGTCGAATCGACGAACATCTACCCCCAGTTCCTCCTGGATCAGGGCTTCCGGTTCCCGACCACCTTGTCCGAAGGTATCCACCGGTGGGCGCAGTCGTTGGGCACTGATCACACCCGGCGTTAAGCTGATCACCGTGAGCGACCGCGAACGGTTGGTACAGTCCTCCTGGTCCGCTCGCCGCATGGGAGGTGGACACAGCTGCTGCTGACGCCGGTGGGGACGCAGCGAGACCCGTGACGACCCCGTCGCCCAAGCTTGCGCGAGAGCGAGGAGTTCCGTGGAACTGAGTCAGTACCTGCAGGCCTTCCGCACCCACTGGAAGCTCGTCTTCACGATGACGCTCATCGGGATTGCGGCCGCCGGGGCGCTCACGCTCCTGCTCACCCCCCAGTACGCGTCGTCGGCCCAGCTGTACATCACCACATCGGGAACCGAGACCAACAGCGCCCAGGCCAACATCGTCGCGCAGGACAAGGTGCCTTCCTACGCGCTGCTGGCCACGACGTCGGACTTCGCCCAACGGGCACTCACGGCGGCTGGCGTCGACGGGGTTCCGCCCGGCGAGCTCGTTTCCAAGATCGAGGCCACGGTTCCCGTACCCGATGCCGGGATCCTGCAGATCACGGTCACCGACGACTCCCCGCAGCGAGCTCAGACGTTGGTCAACGCCATCGCCACCCAGATGGTCGAGTACATCCGGGAAGTCGAGACTCCGGCGCCGTTCCAGATCACCGACGCCAACGGCGTCGTCACCACGACGACCCCCAACCCGGACTACAAGGCCACCGTGACGCAGACCGGGAACGTGTCCGGTGAGCCGCTCTACCCGGACCCCATGTTGAACCTGCCGCTCGGCGCCATCGTCGGGCTGCTGCTGGGCCTGGTCCTGGCCCTGATCCGCTTCCTGATGGACAACACCGTCAAGTCCTCCAAGCAGATCGAGGAGCTCACCGGGGCGACCTCGATCGGTGGTGTCCTGTACGACGCGGACATGGCTTCCCGCCCGCTGGTCACCCAGCACAAGGCGCAGTCGATCACCAGTGAGGCCTACCGGCAGATCCGGACCAACCTGCAGTACGTCAGCGTGGACAACCCGCCCAAGGTCATGGTCGTCACCAGCTCGGTGTCCGGTGAGGGCAAGACCACGACCGCCATCAACCTGGCCCTCGTGCTCGCCCAGTCGGGACAGCGGGTCGCCCTGGTCGAGGCGGACCTGCGCCGCCCGCGCGTCATGCGTTACCTGCAGCTGGTGGGCGGTGCCGGCCTGACCAACGTGCTGGCCGGCAAGGCCGATCTCGCCGAACTGCTGCAGCCGTGGGGCGACGGCAAGCTGTCGGTCCTGGCCGCCGGGCCGAACCCGCCCAACCCGTCCGAGCTGCTCGGCTCGGAGCAGATGGGTCACCTGCTCGACGAGCTGCGCTCCACCCACGACTACGTCGTCATCGACGCGCCGCCGCTGCTGCCCGTCACCGACGGCGCGGTGCTCGCGGTGCTGGCTGACGGCGTCGTGATCGTCACCCGCTACGGCCGCACCCGGCGCGAGCAGCTGCGGGCCGCCGCGGCCATGGTGCGCGTCATCGACGTGCGCGTGCTGGGCACCGTCCTCAACATGATCCCCCCAAGGGTGGCGGCGGCGACTACGGCTACGGCTACGGGTACGGCTACGGCTATGCCTACGAGCCCGACCCGTCGCCACGCGAGCTCATCTCCTCGCGCAAGGAGCGCGGCCGCCGTGCCCGGGGCCGGACCACCAAGGATCTCGAGTCCTCCACCAACGCCGCGATCGCCGCGGCCACCGCCGCGAAGTCGCACCACGCCGCCCACGGAGCGTCGGCGGCCACTGACGGTACCGGCGCAGCGGTGAACGGCACCGAGGCAGCGCCCGCCACGACGGCCAAGCCGGCTGACGCCGCTGCCTCCGGAACGGCGGCGAAGCGGGAGTCCGCTGCGGCCAGCCGTTCTTCCGCTCCGGAGTAATCGCCCTCAGCCCGCAGCGTGGCGGATCGGCAGGAGAGCGGGCGGCTCAGTCGTCCGAGCGCTGACGGTCACCGGCACGGTGGGTCAGGGGCGCCCGGAAGGCCACGGGCGTGGCGTGCGGCACAAGCGGTCGACCGGAGGCCGGGACCAGCGCGGGCGCGTCCTCGCCTGCCATGTCCTGCGCTGAGGGCTCGGACGGCTCGTCGGCGAGGCGCACGCGGGCAGCGGCCAGGACCCCGAGGACAAAGGCGAGCGTCACCCATTCCACGATCTGCAGCGAGCCGCCCCCCTGGGTCACCAGGCGTACGCACGGCAGCGCCATCGCGGCGACCAGCACGAACAGGTCGTCGGGCACGGTCCGCAGCTGGATGAGCAGACGGAACCAGACCCAGCTGATGTACACGAAGATGATCAGGGCCGGGATGCCGACGAAAATGCCGCCGCGCTGCCACATGTCCAGCAGGAAGTTGTGCGAACTCGTGCGCTGGGTGTCGACACCACCGGTCCAGAAATTGTCCTGGATCCGTTGGAAGGCCAGGCTGAGCAGTTCCTCGCGGGTGTTGTAGGAGTTGGTCTCCTCGGTGAACCGGGTCCAGACCACGGCCAGGAAGCCTGAGACGGCGAGCCCCCCGAGGCCGCCGAGGCCGGCCAGGACGGCCAGCTGCTGGCGAGTGCTCACCCGACCGGTGAGCAACGCGCGGACCAGGGACAGGGCCGGCCAGATCGCCGCAGCGACCAGGATCGAGCGACTCAGCGACGACAGGAGCAAGAGGGCGCCCAGGCCCAGGGCGATGCGGTAGATGGCCTGGTGCCGGGAGATCTCGAACGGCCGCTTGGCTACCGCCCAGGCGCTGACGTACATCGTGAACAGCAGGCCACCGAAGACCTCGTGCCGCAGGTTGCCTCGCGCCTCTTCGTTGTCGAAGCCGAAGCCTGCGAAGCTGGTACGGAACAACTCCTTCTGCAGGATGTTCGGGTCACCGGAGGAGATCGTCCGCGAGATGACGTCGACGGGGTTCACACCGTTGCTGAGCATCGAGAAACCGAAGGCGGCGAGCATGACGACGACGCTCGCGGTGACCGTCCAGCGCAGTGTGTCGATCAACTCGATGTCGTGGTCGCGGACAGCGAAGAAGAACATCGCCATGACCGCAACGAACGTGACGAGGAACGTGGCCTGCTTGATCGGATCGGACAGACCCAACCCGTTGAATACGTTGAGGGCCGCCCAGAGCACCAGCATGTAGACGTTGGCGATCACGAACCCCTGTGCCCCGCGGATGCCGCGGCCGACCTTCGGCAGGCCGTACCGCAGGATTAGGACCGCGGTCAGAATCAGGGCCGCTACCTGGTGCAACCGCAGCGTGCCGCCGGCCTGCAGGATCACGAACCACTGCAGGGGCAGCAGGGCGAA
>JACCSC010000071.1 GCA_013813215.1 Geodermatophilaceae bacterium
CGAGTCCGGCCCGGATGTCGGCGAGTACCGCCTTCAGGTGCTCCCGCTGCGCTCGCTGAGCCATGGCTGTGGCCACCCAGGCGCTCAACGAGGCCGCCTCACCGGCCTCGACAGCGGCCTCGGCCGCATCGACGGTCTCCTGCTCGATTGTGACTGTCACCCGGGTGCGCATACTTTCAGCATACGAACTCGGTGGCGAGTGAGCAACGGCGAGCGGCCAGCTGTTCTGGGTGGCTGGCTGCACACCAGACAGATGCGTCGTCACACACGAGGGGCCACCGGCGTGACCGAGCCGAGCCAACTGCGGACCGTACGACGATTCGAGTGGTGCGCGGTCGAGGAGAAGCTTGTCCGCGCGATGCTGATCGCCGTCTACGCGGCGGAGGACCGGTCGGACGAGGTGCGGCTAGTCAAGCGTCTGAGCCGGCAGGGGCTCGACCAGCAGGCTGAACGCGCGTTGGGTCGACCGTTGGCGGCGCGGCACATGGATGTGCTCGTGGACGTGCTGCGTGCTTCCTGGCTGCCGAACCTGCAGTCCGCGGAACTGGACGTGCTCATCTGGGACGTCCAGATTTCGTTGACTGGTCCGGACTGGATTGCTGTTCCCAAGACCAAGCCGGCCAAGCTGGATTTCCTGGGCTCGACGACGACGTACGACCACGCTGAAGGCGATCCTTCGTGCCGCCTTCCTGACAAGGCACAGAGTCGAGCGCGAAGTGAAGCCCGGGGCCAGCGGTGCGGCCCGCTCGAGTGGCCGGCCGCCGCTCGAACTCGTTGGCTTGGGAGTCGCTGGCACACGTATCCCCGACCTGATTCGAGGACCGGAAGCCCACCAGCTGGTCCAGGCCGCCGTCGGCATCCACGTCGGCCAGCACCACCGAGTCGGCCGTCCCGCCGAGCGGAACGGCGCTCGCGACGCGGAAGGCGGTGATCGCCGACGCGGGACCGGCCGCGCCGACGACCACGCCCGCGGCAACGGCGATCGCCAGGGCCGGACCGGCGGCACGGCGGAAGGATCGATCGAGCATCTGGGCCCCGTCAGTTGGCTGAGGGGGTCATCACGTCGCACCGCCCCCCTCGTGAGGAGTAGGGCAGCCCCGTTAGTCCATCGTGAAGACGATCTTGCCCGCCGTGTCGCCGTCGATCATGGCCGCGAAACCGTCGCGGGCGTCGGCCAGTGGTAGCTCCCGGGCGATCACCGGCCGCACGCCGGAGGTCTGGCAGAAACGCAGCAGCCCCAGCAGTTCCTCGCGGGTGCCCATGGTCGAGCCGACGATGTTGAGCTGCAGGAAGAAGACGCGCGTCAGATCCGCCGGCGGATTCGGCCCGCTCGTCGCGCCTGAGATCACGACCGTCCCGCCGGGCTTGAGCGACTTCAGGGTGTGTCCCCAGGTCGCCTCACCGACGGTCTCCACGACGGCGTCGACCCGCTCCGGCAGGCGAGCGCCCGGCTCGAACGCCGCGTCCGCGCCGAGTTCGACGGCGGCCGTCCGCTTGGCCTCGGTCCGACCCGTCGCCCACACCCGGTAGCCGGCCGCGGTCCCCAGGGTGATCAGCGCCGTGGCCACCCCGCCGCTGGCGCCCTGGACCAGGACGGTCTGACCCGGCTTGAGGCCGGACTTGACGAACAACATCCGGTACGCCGTGAGCCAGGCCGTGGACAGGCAGGCCGCCTCGACCATCGACAGCTCGGCGGGCTTGGGCAGCACGTTGCCCCTGGGCACGGCGACCCGCTCGGCGAACGTCCCCGGATGCCGCTCGGACAGCAACGAGCGCTTCGGGTCGAGCGTCTCGTCGCCGTGCCAGTCCGGACTCGAGACGACCGCGTGCAGGAGTACCTCGTTGCCGTCGGCGTCCATCCCGGCCCCGTCGCAGCCGAGGATCATCGGCATCCGCTCGGCCGGCAGCCCGACGCCGCGCAGGGAGAAGACGTCGTGATGGTTCAGCGACGCCGCCCGCAGCGTGACGACGGTCCAGCCGTCCGGAACGTCGGGTTCGGGTCGGTCCCCGATCTCCAGCACGGACAACGGGTCGTCCGGGGCGGGACGGGTGACAAAGGCGGCAAGCATCCGCCGACGGTAACCGTCGCCGCCCGGGCACGGACACGCGGTGCGTCCGCCTACTGTCGGGCTCATGGCAGCCGGGCGGCGGGCGAACCGCTGGCCGCTGCTGGGCCTCCTGGGCCTGCTGGCCATCGTCGCGGCGGCGTACCTGGTGGGCGGCTCGGGCGATCCAGGGCCTGCCACCACGGTCGTCGGTACGTCGGAGTTGCCGCTCGTCGAGCTGACCGACCTCCCGCGCGAGGTCACCGACACCGTCGACCTCATCGCGGTCGGTGGACCGTTCCCGTACGAACGCGACGGCGCGAGTTTCGGCAACCGGGAACGGCTCCTACCCCTGAGGGACGAGGGCTACTACCGCGAGTACACCGTGCCCACGCCGGGGGAGGACGACCGCGGCGCGCGCCGGATCGTGACCGGCCGGGACGGCGAGCTGTACTTCACCGCGGACCACTACGACTCCTTCGTCCGGGTCCGGGCGCCGTGACCGAGCCCGGATGGGCCGACCGGCCCGGCGTCTACTCCCTCGCTGCGCCCGCGTCGGCGGAGTCGGTGCGCGACGCGGCTGCCGTCTTGGGGATCACGGTGTACGCCGTACCGCCCGTCGCCAGCAAGGCAGAATTCCTCGACGCGCTGGTCGCCGCCCTGGACTTCCCGCCGTGGTTCGGCCGCAACTGGGACGCCGCCGCGGACCTGCTGGCGGATCCGGTGAGCCTGCCGGCCGGGCGGTGGGTCCTGCTCTGGATCGATCCCGAGCGGCTGCGAGTGGACGACCCGGACGCGTACCAGATGGCGGCGGACATCCTCGTCGCCGCCGCGGCCGACGGCCGGCTGACAGTCTTGCTGGTGGACAGCTGACCCGGCTGTGGACAACCGCAGCCGGCGGCGTCGTCACTGCCCGACACTGTGCCGAATGCGGCGAAGGGGGCACGATGGCTGTCATGACGGCGTCTGGGGCCACGACTCTGGGGCTGCCGTTCGGGCGGTCGCTCACGGTGGACGACCTCGAGACGCTGCCCGACGACGGTCACCGCTATGAACTGCTCGACGGGACGCTGCTCGTGAGTCCGTCTCCCGGCTTCCCGCACCAGTCCGTGCAGGCCAAGCTGCACATTGCGTTGCACAACGCATGCCCCGAGCACCTCTTCGTCATGCTCGCCCCGTTCGCGGTGCAGTTCAGCCGGATCACTGAGCTGCAGCCGGACATCCTGGTGGCACCGTTGCGCGCGTTCACGAAGAAGAACCTGCCCACGGCGCCGATGCTGGCCGTGGAGATCAGGTCGCCGAGCACGGCGATGATCGACCGGACGCTGAAGCGCGCGGCGTACGCGCGGGTCGGCGTACCGCACTACTGGCTCGTCGATCCCGACCCGGACGCACCGTCGATCACCGTTCTCGATCTGGTCGGGGAGGAGTACGTCGAGGGCCGGACGGCTCGCGGCGACGACGTACTCGACGTGATCGAGCCGTTCCCGGTGGTGTTGCGGCCGAGCGAGCTCGTCGTGCGGCTGCCGGAGGGCTAGGGAACCCAGCGCGCCGGCCGCTTTTCGGCAAAGGCGGCCATCCCCTCCTGGCCTTCCTCGCCGGCGAAGTGCCGTGCCGAGAGTTCGAGCATTGCGGCGAAGTCTTCGTCCATCGACGCCGCGGCCGGCCGGCGCAGCATCTGCTTGGTCGCCGCCAGGGCGCCCGGCGCTCCGAGCACGAGCAGGTCGAGGTACCGGCGTACCTCGGCGTCCAGGTCCTCGGCGTCGACCGCGGAGTTCACCAGGCCGATCGCCGCTGCCCGGTCGCCGTCGAACACCTCGCCGGTCAGGAACAGCTCGTGCGCCGCCCGCGGGAGCAGGCGCGGCAGCACGGTGACCGAGATGACGGCCGGAACGACGCCGATGCGAACCTCGGAAAAGGCGAACGTCGCCGTACGCACCGCGACGGCGAGATCGCACGCGCCGATCAGGCCGACACCGCCGGCCCTAGCCGGACCGGCGACCCGGGCCAGCACCGGCTTCGGGCTGGTCCAGATCGACTGCAGGATGGCGGGGACGGCGTTCACACCCATGCCCGTGGCCGAGGCGCCCCGTGACTCCGAAAGGTCCATCCCGGAGCAGAACACCGGGCCCGCGTGGGTCAGCACGATGGCCCGGATGTCGTCGTCCTCCTGCGCGGCGGTGAGTGCGCCGGTGAGCTCGGCCATCAGTTGCCGCGAGAGCGCGTTGCGGTTGTGCGGGGAATCCAGCGTCAACGTGCGCACACCGGCTGCGGTGTCCACGTGGATCAGTTCGGGCACGGCTCCTCCTCCCGGCCCGGCCGCGCTGGGGCTGGGACACTGCTGGGGTGCCCGCCACTCTGCCTGACGGCGACCCCGCGCCGCCGGACGGGGCGCTGCCGGGTTCGGCGCTCGCCACTCTCGGCGAGCGGCCGCTCGGCGTCTACGTGCACGTGCCGTTCTGCGCCTCCCGGTGCGGCTACTGCGACTTCAACACCTACACCGCACGCGAACTCGGCGGTGGGGCCAGCCAGCTGTCCTACGTGGACACGGCGATCGCTGAGGTACGGCTGGCCGCGCACGTCCTCGGCCCGACCGCACCGCCGGCCAGCACGGTGTTCTTCGGTGGCGGTACGCCGACGCTGCTGCCCTCGGAGCACCTGGCCGCGATGCTGGCCGAGGTCCGGGACCGGATCGGGCTGAGCCGGGACGCCGAGGTCACGACGGAGGCCAACCCGGAATCGGTGACGCCGCGCTCGTTGGCCCGGCTGCGGCAGGCCGGCTTCACCCGGATCAGCCTGGGCATGCAATCCGCCCGGGAGCACGTGCTGGCCGTGCTGGACCGCCAGCACACGCCGGGCCGGGCGGTGGCCGCGGTGGCCGAGGCCCGCGAGGCGGGGTTCGAGCACGTCAACCTCGACCTGATCTACGGCACGCCCGGTGAGACCGAGGCCGACTGGCAGGCCTCGCTGGATCAGGCCATCGACGCGAACCCGGACCACGTCTCGGCGTATGCGCTGATCGTCGAGGACGGTACGGCGTTGGCCCGGCGGATCGGCCGCGGCGAACTACCGGCGCCGGACGACGATGTCCTGGCCGACCGGTACGAGCAGGCCGACACGACGCTCGCCCAGGCCGGTTACCTCTGGTACGAGGTGTCGAACTGGTCGGCCGGGCGGGCGGCGCGCAGCCGGCACAACGAGCTGTACTGGACCGGGGACAACTGGTGGGGCGTCGGCCCCGGCGCGCACAGCCACGTGGGTGGCGTGCGCTGGTGGAACGTCAAGCATCCGGCGGCGTACGCCCGGCTCGTCGAGACCGGCAACAGCCCGGCGCACGGGCGGGAGACGCTCACGCCCCGCGCCCAACGGATGGAGCAGATCATGCTCGGCCTGCGGCTGCGCGACGGCCTGTCGACCCAGGTGCTGACCGACGCCGGCCGGGCGGCCGCCGCGGAGGCGGTGGGGTACGGGCTGCTGTCCAGGGTCGAGCACCTCGCCGGCCGGGCCGTGCTCACCCTGCGGGGGCGGCTGCTCGCCGACGCCGTGGTCCGCTCCCTGCTGGCCTGACTTCGAAACGTTCGAGGCGACCCGGGGGCAGCGGCCCCGGCGGGGGGTGTCAGGGGGGCGGAGCCACCCTGAGTGGGGGTCCGGGGGCGGAGCCCCTGGGGAGTGACTACGAGGGGAGCAGGTCGTCCAGGACGAGTACCCGCACGTGCAGCACCAGCCGCTGCTGCAAGGCCGCCCGCAGCGCACGGTGGAGTCCGTCCTCCAGGTACAGCTCGCCCTGGAACTGCACGGCGTGCGGGAACAGGTCGCCGTAGAACGTCGAGTCGTCGTCGAGCAGCTTGTCCAGTTCGAGCGCGAGCTTGGTGGTGATCAACTCGTCGAGACGAACCTGTCGCGGCGGGATCTTGGCCCAGTCCCGGGCGGAGAAGCCGTGCTCGGGGTAGGGCCGGCCGTCACGAACCGCCTTGAAGATCACCTGAGTCGCTCCCCGCGGACCGCCTCGAAGATCACCTGCTCCGGCCCTTTCGCTGCTCGCCGCCCCGGTCCCGACTGTAATCGCAGCGCCGGGGACTACCCGACCCCCGACGTATGATCGGTGTTCGAGACAGGTGCAGGAGGGGGTCCAGGTGTCCGCCGAGGAGCGCAGGCTGGCCGTGCTGCGCGCGATCGTCGAGGACTACGTCTCCACCAACGACCCGGTCGGGAGCAAGGCCCTGACCGAGCGGCACAACCTGGGCGTTTCCCCGGCCACGATCCGCAACGACATGGCCGCGCTGGAGGAGGAGGGCTACATCGCCCAGCCGCACACGAGCGCCGGGCGGGTTCCTACCGACAAGGGCTACCGGCTGTTCGTCGACCGGCTCTCGGCCGCAAAACCCTTGTCCGGTGCCGAGCGGCGGGCGATCCAGAGCTTCCTGGAGGGCGCGGGAGATCTGGACGACGTACTGCGTCGCACCGTCCGCCTTCTGGCCCAACTCACCCGTCAGGTCGCAGTGGTCCAGTACCCGACGCTGACCCGCAGCTGCGTCCGCCACCTAGAGGTGGTCGACGTCGGCCTGCGCCGGCTGATGCTGGTGCTCATCACCGACACCGGACGCGTCGAGCAGCGCGTGCTCGAGCTGTCCACGGCGGTCGAGGAGTCCGATGTCACCGAGTTGCGCCGGGTGCTCAACGTGCATCTTCAGGGCCGCCGGCTGGCCGACGCCCACCACGCGCTGCTGGACCTGCCGGAACTGGTGGCGCCCGCGCTGCGGCCGATCATGGCCAGGATCGTCGCCGGTCTGATCGAGGCGCTGGTGGACCAGCCCGAGGAGCGGGTCGTCACCGGCGGTACGGCGAACCTGACCCGCAGCGCGCTGGACTTTCCCAACAGCCTGCATCCGGTGCTCGAGGCACTGGAGGAGCAGGTCGTGCTGCTCCGGCTGATCGGCGAGATCGACGCGGGCACGGTGCTGGTGCGCATCGGCGGGGAGAACCAGCACGAGGGGCTGCACAAGGCCTCTGTCGTGTCCGTCGGCTACGGTGCCGGCGAAGCCCCGCTCGGTGGGCTGGGCGTCGTCGGACCGACCCGGATGGACTACGCCGGAAACATGGGGGCGGTCCGCGCGGTTGCCCGATACGTCGGACAGATGCTGGCAGGAAGCTAGGACAGAGTGCCCACCGATTACTACGGCCTGCTCGGCGTGCGCAGAGATGCCACCGCCGAGGAGATCAAGCGCGCCTACCGCAAGCTGGCCCGCGACCTGCACCCGGACGTCAACCCCGATCCGGAGGCGCAGCAGCGCTTCCGGGAGGTCGGACGCGCGTACGAGGTGCTCTCCGATCCGCAGAAGCGGCAGATCGTCGACCTCGGCGGCGATCCGCACGGCAACGGGGCGAGCGCCGGCGGCGGTTTCGCCACCGGGTTCGGCGGGATCGGCGACATCATGGACGCGTTCTTCGGTGGTGGGACCGGTGCGAGCGGCAGGCCGCCGCGCACCCGGGTCCGGCAGGGGGCCGACGCGCTGATCCCGGTGGACCTCCGACTGGACGAGGCCGCCTTCGGGGTCACCCGGGACCTGACCGTGGAGACCGCGGAACGCTGCGACGTGTGCGACGGGGCCGGTACGGCGCCCGGCACCCACCCGCAGACCTGTGAGACCTGCCACGGCCGGGGCGAGATCCAGAGCGTGCAGCGCTCGTTCCTCGGCCAGGTGATGACCTCACGGCCATGCCACACGTGTGGCGGCGTCGGCACGGTGATCCCCGAGCCGTGTGCCAAGTGCGGCGGGGACGGCCGGATCAGGGCCCGCCGGACGATCAGCGTGAAGGTTCCCGCGGGCGTCGAGGACGGCATGCGCATCCGGTTGTCCGGCCAGGGGGAGGTCGGCCCCGGCGGGGGGCCGCCGGGCGACCTGTACGTCGAGATCCGCGAGCAGGCGCACGACATCTTCACCCGCGACGGGGAGAACTTGCACTGCCGGGTCACCCTCCCGATGACCGCTGCGGCGCTGGGCACCACGCTCACGCTGAACACCCTGGACGGCGACGAGGAGTTCGACATCGTGCCCGGGACGCAGTCCGGGACGGTGCACAAGCTGCGGGCGCGCGGCGTACCGCGGCTGCGCGGCACCGGACGGGGCGACCTGCACGTCCACGTCGACGTCACGACCCCGACCCGGATCGACGACGAGCAGGAGACGCTGCTGCGGCAGTTCGCGGCTCTGCGCGGCGAGGACCGGCCGGTGTCGACCAGGGCGGCCGGCGGCGGCCTGTTCAGCCGGATGCGCGACGCCTTCAACGGCCGCTGACGGGTGACGCCGCCGCTCTTCCTGGTCGACGTCCTGCCTCCTGCGGACATCGCCGTCCTGAGCGGTCCCGAAGGCCGGCACGCCGCCCGGGTACGCCGGATCGGCGCGGGGGAGCGCGTCGACCTGGGCGACGGGCGGGGCAGCATCCTGCGCTGCGAGGTCACGGCGGTCGGCGCGGATGAGCTGCGACTGACCGTGCTCGCCCGCACGACCGTCCTGCGGCCCGATCCGGAGCTGGTCGTCGTCCAGGCCCTGGCCAAGGGCGAGCGCGCCGAGCTGGCCGTCGAGTTGCTGACCGAGCTCGGTGTCGACGAGATCGTGCCGTGGGCGGCGGACCGCTCGATCGTGCGCTGGCAGGGCGAGCGCGGCGTACGAGCACTGGAGCGCTGGCGGTCGACCGTACGGGAGGCGGCCAAGCAGAGCCGCCGCCCATGGGTCCCGCAGATCACCGACCAGGTCACCTCTCCGGCCGCCGTGGCCGCGCTGGTCGCCGCCAGCGCCGCGGCGTACGTCCTGCACGAGGCCGCCGACGAGCCGCTCACCGCCGAGGCGCTGCCCGCGACCGGCCGGATCCTGCTTGTGGTCGGGCCGGAGGGCGGGGTCACCGACGCGGAGGTGGCCACGCTGACCGCGGCCGGCGCCGTACCGGTCCGGCTCGGATCGGAGGTCTTGCGTACGTCGACCGCCGGCGCCGCCGCGGTGGCAGCCCTCGCCGCCCGGCTCGGCCGCTGGTCGTGATCGGCGGCCGTTACAGTGCCCGACCATGAGCGACTGCCTGTTCTGCGGGATCGCCGCCGGGAGCGTCGACGCAACCGTGATCCTCGACCGGGATCGCACGCTGGCCTTTCGCGACCTCAACCCGGTCGCCCCCACGCACGTCCTGGTCATCACGAAGGATCACCACGAGAACGTCGGCGCGCTGGCCGAGGCCGATCACGAGCTGATGGCCGAGCTGATGGCCACCGCGTACGCCGTCGCGCAGCAGGAAGGCATTGTCGAAAGCGGGTACCGGTCGGTCTTCAACTCCGGCCGGGCCGCCCACCAGAGCGTCCAGCACGTCCACCTGCACGTCCTCGGCGGCCGCGACATGGGCTGGCCGCCCGGCTA
>JACCSC010000074.1 GCA_013813215.1 Geodermatophilaceae bacterium
ACGGCCACATCGAGCCCGCCCAGGGTGTTGGCCACGATGAAGACGACGACCGGCAGCGTGCTGTCGAGCAGGCCGCGCCAGCCGCCGATCGAGTCGATGAACAGTTGCCGCCGCTGGTCCGGCGCCGACCAGGCCCGCTCGGCCTGCACTGCGTCGTCGGCAGGGGCAGGCGCCGTCGGCTCATTGCGCTCACTCATACCGGGACCTCGCTCACGCGTTGGCCGCGTGCAGCTCGTACCAGGGGTTGTAGATGACCGATCGGTTCTCGCGTTGGGCCAGCCGACCCTTGGCCACGAGTGACCGGCCGGGCTCGATGCCGGGGATCCGGCGGCGGCCCAGCCAGACCAGCAGCACCGTCCCCGAACCGTCCCACAGCTCGGCCTCGAGGGTGGGATGGGTCTCCCGCGGGGTGTACACCACCGACGTCAACCGCCCGGCCACGCAGACCTGCTGGCCCCGCCGGCATCCGGACACCGCTTCGGCGCCGGTCCGGTCGAGGTCGGACTGCAACGCCTCGGCGTCCAGCTCCGCGTCGGACGCGGTCAGCCGGTGCAACGCCCGCCGCAGCCATCCCTTGGGGGTCGGCTGCTCCTCGGCAACTGTCACGTTCGATCACCTCTCCGGGCGGTCAACACCGACCGCAGGCCGGGCGTTCCCAGGGTAGCGCCGGGAGGGCCGGCTCCCGGCTGATCGGTCGTCATCGCAGGCGGCGCAACTGGTCGACGATCTCGCGCCAGGCCGGGCTGCCGACCTCGATCACCACGAAGTGGTCGCCGTCGACCTCGATCAGCTCCGCCAGGTCACCGGCCGCCGTGGCCGCCTCGACGTAGGACCGGCTCTGCGACAGCGGGACGTTGGTGTCGGCGCGGCCGTGCACGCAGACCACCGGTACGCCGAGCGGCACCCGCTGGACCGGGCTGGCCACGGTGTACCGCTCGGGCTGGTCGGCCGGCGCCCCCCCGAGGAACTCCTGCGTCGCACCGGCGCCGAGCTGCTCCTCGGCGGCGCGCCGCAGGTCGAGCACCCCGGCCTGCGACAGCACCGCGGTCAGGGCCACGACCGGTGCGGCCCCCGGGGCGTCCGGCGGCAGGCCGGGACGGGCCGCGGCCCAGACCGCGAGGTGGCCGCCGGCGGAGTGCCCCAGCCCGAGCACGGTGTCGAGGTCCAGCGGGGCGTCGAGCCCGGCGAGCAGATCGATGCCCGCTGCGACGTCGGTGAACGTAGCCGGCCACCCCCCGCCGTTGCCGACCCGGCGGTACTCCAGGTTCCACACCGCGTAGCCACGGCCGGCCAGGTCCTCGGCGAGGGGGCGCCCCAGGGACAGGTCGTACGCCGAACGCCAGAACCCGCCGTGCACCACGACGACGACCGGGAACGGGCCCTCCCCGGCCGGCAGCGTCAGTTCGGCGTACTGGCTGGGATCCTGGCCGTAGTCGTGCCGCACCGGACGGGCGGCCGGCGCCCGATCGGTCTGGCTCAGGCAGCCCGCGGCCGCGGCGCCCAGGACAGCGGCGGCCCCCCCTCGCAGGACCCCCCGTCGGCTGACCACGTGGCCATTGCAGCACGTCGCTGCGCCTCCGCGGCGCGGTCCGGATAGGTTCGTCACCCAGATGTCCGACTTACCCACTGCCCGCGCGGCTTGCGCGGGCCGCAGCGTCCCAGCCCGGCCGGCGCGCGCGCGGGGCCGCCCTGAGGGCGGCCGCCGATGACCGAGTGGCTGCTCGTCCTGGCGACCTTCGTCCTGACCGCCGGCACAGCGCTGTTCGTCGCCGCCGAGTTCAGCCTCGTCTCGGTCGACCGCCGACAGGTCGCCGAGGCGATCCAGGCCGGCGATCACCGCGCGGTCTCGGTAGACAAGGCGGTCCGCTCGCTGTCCACCCAGCTGTCCTCCGCGCAGGTCGGCATCACCCTGACCGCGCTCGTCGTCGGCTTCATCGCCGAACCGTCGATCGCCACGTTGCTGCGCGGGCCCTTGACGGAGCTGGGCTTGCCGTCGGGCCTCGTCGCGCCAATCGCAATCACGATCGCCCTGCTCGTCGCCACCGTGATCCAGATGGTGCTCGGCGAACTTGTCCCGCAGAACCTCGCCATCGCCCACCCGCTCGCGGTGGCTCGCCTCGTCGCGCCACCGCAACGCGCATTCACGGCAACGACCCGCCCCGTCGTGGACTTCTTGAACGGCACGGCCAACCGCATCCTGCGCGCGGGCGGCGTCGAGCCGCAGGAAGAACTGCGCTCGGTGCGCACGCCCGAGGAGTTGCAGTCGCTGGTCCGTCGCTCCGCCGAGCTGGGCACACTGTCCCGGCGGACCGGCCAGCTGGTCGAACGGTCCCTCCGCCTGCGTGGGCGCTACGCCGAGGACATCATGACCCCGCGAGTGCGCATGCACGCCGTCTCCGCGGAGCAACCGGTCTCGGCCGTCATCGACCTGGCGCTGCGTACCGGGCACTCCCGCTTCCCTGTCATCGGCCAGTCCAGCGACGACGTGCTCGGCGTCGCCCACGTGAAGCGCGCGGTCGCCGTACCGCAGGACGTCCGATCCACCACACCGGTCATGGACATCACCAGCGACCTGCCGGCCGTGCCGTCATCGCTGGCGCTCGAGCCGCTGCTGGACCAGCTGCGCGCGGCCGGCCCCCAGATGGCGATCGTCGTGGACGAGTACGGCGGAACCGACGGCCTGGTCACCCTTGAGGACATCGTCGAGGAACTCGTCGGCGAGGTGCCCGACGAGCACGACCCGCCGATGGTGCGCCGCTCCCGGCGCAGCGGTGAGGGGTGGTCGGTCAGCGGGCTGCTCCGCCCGGACGAGGTCACCGCGGTGACCGGCCTCAACATTCCCGAAGGGGACTACGAGACGGTCTCTGGCCTCGTGCACGAGCGATTGGGCCGTCTTCCGCGGCGTGGGGACACCGTCGAGATCGGCAACGTGCGGCTGGTCGTCGAGCGGGTGGTCAACCGGCGGCTGGAACGGCTGCTGGTGATCACCGGTCCCGCATCCGAGGACGGAGCAGCCTCTTGAACGACTGGCTCGCCCTTGGACTGGCCGTCGTTCTGCTGGCCGGAAACGCCTTCTTCGTCGGGGCGTCGTTCGCCGTCATCACCGGACGTCGCAGCGGCATCGAACCCCTGGCGATGCATGGCTCCCGGCGGGCCCGGCGAGCGCTGCAGGCGATGGAGGACGTCTCGCGGATGCTGGCCGGCGCCCAGCTGGGGATCACGATCTGTTCGCTCGGGCTCGGCGCGGTCGGCGAACCCGCGGTAGCCCACCTGATCGAGCGACCGTTGGGACTGGTGGGCATCGACGGGGCGCTGCTGCACGGCATCGCGTTCTCGCTGGCCCTGCTCATCGTGGTCTTCCTGCACGTGGTACTCGGCGAGATGGTGCCCAAGAACATCACGCTGGCCGGTCCGGAGCGCTCAGCGCTCGCGCTGGCCCCCGCCCTCCTGGCCTTCGTGCGGGCGGTCAGCCCGGTGATCAGCAGTCTCAGCTGGCTGACCCGGCTGTTGCTCCGGCTGGGCGGCGTTCAGCCAAGGGACGAGGTCACGTCGGCGTTCACCAGCGACGAGATCGCCGGCATGGTCGACGAGGCCCGGCGAGAGGGGTTACTCCACCCGGGGTCCGAGCGGTTGGTGACCGGAGCGCTGACCTTCGAGGAGCACACGGCGGCGGACGTCGTCGTGCCGCGGGCTGACCTGATCACGCTGCCGGCAACGGCCACCGCCCGGGACGTCGAAGGGGCCTGCGCGCGCACCGGCTACTCCCGTTTCGTCACGGAGGACATTAACGGTGCTCTGACCGGGTACCTGCACGTCAAGGACGTCCTCGACCTCACCGGCGAGCAGGCCACCGCGCCGCTTCCGGCACGGCGGGTGCGGGCTCTGGGCAGCGTGGCGGCCTCCGAACGGATCGCCGAGGTGCTTGAGGGGATGCAGGCCGGCGGAGCACACATCGCCGCCGTGCACGACACCGCGGGCGAGACCATCGGCGTGGTCATGCTGGAGGACGTCATCGAGACCCTGGTCGGCGACATCCGGGATGCCATGCAGGCCCGCGGCACCAGCCCCGCCCGCTGAACGCGGCCCGCTGCGGCCGGATCAGTCGGCGGTGGTCTCTGCCTCGTCGGCTTTAGCGGCGTTCGGGTCGGCCGGCAGCTGCAGCGGGATCGCTTCGCGGACCGGCATGGGGTCCGTGCCGCGGACCACGACCAGCTGGCCGAACACGTCCTCCAGCGGCTTGGCCTGCTCGGCCTCGCTCGCCGCCGGCCCGGTGATCAGCGCCCGGACGAACCAGCGCGGTCCGTCGACACCGAGGAAGCGGGCCGGCTGCGGTCCCTGCTTCATCGCCAGCCGAGCCTCCAGCTCGGTCCCGAATCGTCCCTTGCGCTCGGTACCGGTTCCGCCCTGCCGTCCCAGCGTCTCCAGGATCTCGGCGCGCACCTCGCGCCAGATGCCCTCGTGCCGCGGCGCGGCGAACACCCCGACCTGCATGGCCGAGCCGTTGAGCCGCAGCGTGGCGGAGATGATCGCCCCCGCCTTGTTCACATCCAGCCGCAGGTCGCCGCCGCGTGGTGCCGGTAGCCGCAGGGCACCCAGGTCGATGCGCACCATCGTGTCCTCGGGCGCGTCGGCGACGTCGTACGGGCCGCTGGTGCTCGGCTGGGTGCGCTCGCGCAGCTCCGGCTCCGGGGCGACCCCTTTGGCCCGCACGCTGCGGTCCAGCCGCCGTCGCTTCCCGAACGGCATCAGCTGGCCTCCCCCGCAGGTACGCCGAATCCGCCGGTCGACCCGTGACCACCGACGCCGCGCCGGGACTGCGGCAGGTCGGCGACCTCTCGGAAGCTGGCCTGCTCGACCCGCTGGACGACGAGCTGGGCGATGCGGTCGCCGCGGCGCAGCCGGACGGCGTGCTCCCGGTCGGTGTTCTGCAGGATCACCATGACCTCGCCCCGATACCCGGCGTCGATGGTGCCGGGGGCGTTGACGATGGACAGCCCGTACCGAGCGGCCAGCCCGGACCGGGGGTGGACGAAGGCGGCATACCCCTCCGGAATCGCCAGCGCCAGGCCGGTGGGCACGACCGCACGCTCACCCGGCGCCAACTCGACGTCGATCGCGATCGGGAGGTCGGCGCCGGCGTCGCCGGGCATCGCATACGCCGGGGCCGGCAGGTCCGGGTCGAACCGGCGCACCAGCACCTCGGGTACCCCGAGCCCAGCCGACGAGGCGGGTCCGGCCGGAGCGCCGGCATCCTGCGGCTGGCCGGACATCGATGGCGGCACAGCGCGTCACGCTACCCGGCGGCACAGCGGCTTCCGCTCGGGCGGCACAGCGGCTTCCGCTCAGGCAGCACAGTCGCGGCAGACCAACGTTCCCCGTCGTTCCTCGGCCAGCCGGCTGCGGTGGTGGACCAGGAAGCAACGCGAACAGGTGAACTCGTCCTCCTGCTTCGGCAGCACCTTGACCGTCAGTTCCTGATCGGACAGGTCAGCGCCGGGCAGTTCGAATCCCTCACCCAACTCGGCTTCGTCGACGTCGACCGAGGACGACTGGGCCTCGGAACGGCGAGCCTTCAACTCCTCCAGCGAGTCCTCGCCGATCTCGTCGGCCTCGGTACGGCGAGGGGCGTCGTAATCGGTAGCCATGGTGCCTGTACTCCTTTGTCACTGTTGGCCGAGCCAACCGTGTCTCGAGCGCTCCACGGTGGAAGCGCTTGCGTAACCCGGTCGCTCGCGGCGACGGGCGCCCCGGCTAACGCATCGATCCGCCAATCTGTGCCCGAATCCCGAACTTCGTCGGCCGAGATCTTGCGGGCCACGATCGTGGCGGCGCGTGAGGGTACCCTCCCGCCCGTGACGACCGCCAGCAGGGGTTCGGCCGACTCTCCGAAACCGGCCACCGGGGCCAGCGGCATCGGCGGCGAGGCCGCCCCCGCGAGGGTCGTCGGGCCCTACCTGGCCAGCGCGTTGGCCGACGAGCGCTGGTCGCAGTGCACCGTCGAGCTCATCGCCGGAGGTATGTCCAACCTCACCTACGTGGTCTCCTCCGCCGCCGGGGACGTCGTCCTGCGCCGCCCTCCGACGAGTTCGGTGCTGCCCACCGCGCACGACATGGCTCGCGAGCACCGGGTGCTGTCCGGTCTGGCCGGGACCGCGGTCCCTGTCCCTCGCACCCTGGCGCTGTGCGGCGATCCCGCGGTGCTCGGCGCCCCGTTCTACGTCATGGAGAAGGTCGACGGGGTGATCGTGTCCAAGGGCCTGCCGCCGGGCTTCGCCGACACCGCGGAGGACCGGACCGCGCTGGCCTGGGGTCTGGTCGACGTGCTGGCCGACCTGCACGCGGTGGACCCGGTGGCGGTGGGGTTGGGTGACTTCGGCCGGCCCGGGGGGTTCCTGGAACGCCAGGTTCGACGCTGGACCCGGCAGTGGGAGGCCAGCCGCGACCAGGACCGACCGCTGCTCGACGGGCTGGCCGCGGAGTTGACCGCGTCGGTCCCCGACTCGCCGAGCGGTCCGATCGTGCACGGCGACTACCGGCTGGACAACTGCCTGCTCGATCCCGACGAGCCGGGGCGGATCCGTGCCGTGCTGGACTGGGAGATGTCCACGCTGGGCGACCCGCTGGCCGATGTCGGTCTGCTGCTCGTCTACTGGCAGCAGCACGACGACGCCGTACCGCGGCCGACCGTGACGCCGCCGATCACCGGGCTGCCGGGCTTCCCGAGCCGGCGCGCGGTGGCAGCGCGGTACGCCGAGCGCAGCGGCCGGGACATCAGCGCGCTGCCCTGGTACGTCGCCTTCGGTTTCTTCAAGCTGGCCGTCATCGTCACCGGGATCGTGGCCCGCGTCCGGGCCGGGGCGATGGCCGGCAAGGGCGATGCGAAGGTCGCCTCGCTGGTCGACCCCCTGGCCGCACTCGGACGCGCGGCCCTGGCCGACCGCGACATCGCCTGAGCGGCGACCGGAACTGGCTATCCTGCCCCGCATGAGGGGCCGGAGATGAGCACGCGATCGCCGTCGCGCCGATCCCTGCGCAGGCCGATCCCGCCGCTGATCTTCCTGCTGGTGCTGGCCCTGATCGCCCTCGGGGTGTGGTGGAAGGTACTCGAGCGGGCGGAGGAGCGCCGCGCCGCGGAGGCACCTCCGACGTGCCCGAGCGCCACCGCTCCGGTGTCCCTGGACCCGGCCTCGGTAGAGATCCGGGTCTACAACGCCTCGAACATCGAAGGTCTCGCGGCGCGGGTGGGCAACGAGTTGCAGGGCCGCGGGCTCAAGGTGAGCTCCGTGGCCAACGACCCCACCGACCGCGACGTCCAGGGTGTCGGCGAGATCCGCTTCGGCGAGCTCGGCCGCAGCCAGGCGTTGTACGTCGCGGCGAACTTCCCCGGGCTGGTCTCGGTGCCCGACGGTCGGCCCGGCCCGGTCGTCGACGTGGCCCTCGGACCCGGGTACACCGGTCTGCTCCCGGCCGAGCAGGTCCCGGCGGCCTACGCCACCGCCGTCACGGCCGCGGCCAGCACCTCGGCGAGCTGTACACCGTCATGAGCGCGTCCGTGGCCATCGCCTTCCGGCCCAGCGAGCACGGCTGGCACTTCCCGAACCAGTGGACCAAGGGCGCTCCTGCGAGCATCTCCGGCATCACCGTCGGGCGGGTCTACGGCGGACTGTGCGGCGGCATGTGCGTCAGTGCGGCCAAGGCCTGGCACGCCGGCAAGCCGCTGCCGCAGACGCGGGAGGTGCCGTCCGACGGGCCCATCACCGCCATGTTGTGGGAAGCGCAGCTGCAGAGCATGGACCTGCCGCAGGGCCCGCTGCGATACCTGCGCCTGCAGCTACCCATGGCCGCGGCGGCCCGCCGCCGCTCGACGTTGGGCGCGGCGATCCCCGCCGTACGCCGGACGCTGCAGACGGGACGCGCGGCGCCGCTCGGGCTCGTCCGGGCGCTGTCCTGGAATCCGGCCGCCGTGGGGCAGCACCACGTCGTCCTGGTCTACCGGCTCGCCGTCAGCCAACCGGACCCGGCGCTACCGCCCACCGAGGTCGTCCTGTCGGCCTACGACCCCAACCACCCCGACGACAACCGGGTGCGGCTGCGCGTGGGGCCGGACGGCGCGATCGAGCACACCAGGTCCGGCAAGCCGGTCTACGCCCTGGTGCCCTTGACCTGAGCGCGCAGTCCGGTGAGGACGGCGCACAGCGCGGGGTGCAGCTCCGGTCCCGCAGCCACCAGGCAGTCCGCCGCCGGTGGGGTTCCCGCCAGCCAGTCGACGACCGCCCCGGCCTCGCTGGCGATCAGCGCCCCGGCGGCGTAGTCCCAGTAGGACAGCCCTGCCTCGTAGTGCGCGTCGACCCGCCCGGCCGCGAGTTGGCACAGGTCCAGGGCCGCCGACCCGAGCCGCCGCAGGTCGCGGACCTGGGGCAACAGGCCGGCGGCGACCACCGCCTGATCGGCCCGGCGTACGGCGTCGTACCCGAACCCGGTCGAGACGAGGGCCTGACCGAGGATCGGCCCTGGCGTGCACCGCAACCGGGTGTCCCCTAGCCAGGCCCCCTCGCCGCGGACGGCGCGGAACAGCTCGCGGCTTTCCGGCTGGTACACCACGCCCGCGACCACCGACCCGTCCACCTCCGCGGCGACGGACACGGCGTACCACGGTAGGCCGTACAGGTAGTTCACGGTGCCGTCGATCGGATCCAGCACCCACCGCACCCCCGTCGTACCCGTGTGCGCCGCGCCCTCCTCGCCGAGGATCCCGTCGGAGGGCCGCAGCCGGGTCAGCTCCGCGACGAGCAGCTGCTCGCTGGCTCGGTCCATCGCGGTGACCACGTCGGTGGGACTGGACTTGACGTCGACCTGGTCGCCGGCCCGCGACCGGCCCGACCGGACCAGCTCACCGGCCTGCCGGGCCAGCCGTACGGCGAGCTCGAGCAGCTCGCGGTCGGTCGGCACCGGCTCATAGGACCACAGCGCGCACCGGCACCCCGCGCGGCCGGGCCCGGGCCTAAGGTCGCCGCATGGCGGCTGGCAGCGCGGACCCCGGCGATGCGGCGACCCGGAACCCCGGGCGGCGCGGACTCGGCGTCGACATCGGTGGCAGCGGGATCAAGGGCGGTCTGGTCGACCTCGACGCGGGCGTCCTCATCGGCGAGCGCCACCGGATCGATACCCCCCAGCCGGCCACCCCCCGTGCGGTGGGCGAGGTGGCGGGTCGGATCGTCGAGCACTTCGGGTGGACCGGCGAGGTAGGCCTGACCCTGCCCGCGGTCATCGTGGGTGGGGTCGCCCGCACGGCGGCCAACATCGACCCGGCGTGGATCGGGACACAGACCCGCGAGGCGCTGGGCCGCTGCATCCCCGGGCCGGTCGAGGTGCTCAACGACGCGGACGCGGCGGGGCTGGCCGAGGTCAGGTTCGGGGCGGCGCGTGACGTCGCGGGGGTGGTCCTCGTTCTGACCTTCGGCACCGGAATCGGCAGCGCGCTGTTCGTCGGCGGGCGGCTGGTCCCCAACACCGAACTGGGCCACATCGACGTCGGTGGCGAGGACGGCGAGACGCTGGCCGCCGCCTCGGTCCGAGAGCGGCTGGAGTTGTCCTGGCCGCAGTGGGCGGCCCGCGTCGAGCAGTACCTCCAGCGGCTGGAACGCTTCCTCTGGCCCGATCTGATCGTCGTCGGCGGCGGGGTGAGCAAGCGGGCGGACAAGTGGTTGCCCTTGATCTCCCACCGCACGCCGATCGTCCCGGCACAGTTGCAGAACGCGGCCGGTATCGTCGGTGCTGCCCTCGCCGCGGCCGAGGATCGTGGCTACTGAACGGTTTTCTCATGCATCTGACCGCCGACGGGCTCGCACAGGCGATTCGCGTAGCTACAATAGACGGTGCCCCTTCTGGTATCGCCCGGAGGAGGACCCTCACCGGCCCAGCACGACGTTCGTCGTCGTGCGGCAGCATGTTGTCGCCCATCGCGACGCCCTGGGCTACGTGCCCACCGACCGGCTCCCGCCGTTCGGCCGAAGAGCGGATCGCGTGAAAGGACCCGCGTGTCACCGGAGTCGACTTCCTCGTCCGGATCAGCCTCCCCCTCGTCCTTGCCCGGCGAGCTGCGACGTGACGGCTCGACCGTCGTAAGCCCTGCGGCCAGGACGCACCGCAGTCCGGTCCTGGCCGCGGCGTCCTCGCGCGCGACGGTCAGTGCCCAGGCGTCGCCGAGCGAGCAGCTGGCCGGCAAGGTCAAGCCGGCTGCGGCCGGCAAGCCGAAGGCCGCCCGCAAGGCCGATCCGGCCGGCAAAGCTGCGCCCGCGGCCAGTGCGGCCAAGTCCGGATCGGCGACGGCGCCCGCCAAGCGGACGACGTCGGGCGCCAAGCCGGCCGGTAAGGCGGTGGTTCGTACACCGCGAGCCGCCACCCGCCCGCGCAAGGCCACCCCCGGCGAGCCGTCGTTGGCGGTCGTTGCGGTCGAGGTCGACGTGGTAGAGGTCGCGACCGCGGCCGACCAGTCGGTCACGCTCGAGGTGGACATCGTCGAGGTGAACGTCGTCGAGGTCGCGGAAGGCTCGGGACTGACGATCGACGAGCCGGTGGAGCTGTCCACCACCGAGGAGGACGCGGACTCCACCGAGGAGTCGGCCGACAGCAAGGACCCCAAGACCGCGGGCAGCGAGTTCGAGTGGGACGACGACGAGGAGTCCGAGGCGCTGCGGCAGGCCCGCAAGGACGCCGAGATGACTGCCTCGGCGGACTCGGTGCGGGCCTACCTGAAGCAGATCGGCAAGGTCGCGCTGCTCAACGCGGAGGAAGAGGTCGACCTCGCGAAGCGGATTGAGGCCGGCCTGTACGCCGCCGAGCGGCTGCGCCTGGTCGACGAGGCCAAGGCGGCCGGCAAGAAGGGCGAGCAGGTCTCGCCGCAGCTGCGCCGCGACCTGAACTGGATCCTGCGCGACGGCGAGCGGGCCAAGAATCACCTGCTCGAGGCCAACCTGCGCCTCGTGGTCTCCCTGGCCAAGCGCTACACCGGTCGCGGGATGGCGTTCCTGGACCTCATCCAGGAGGGCAACCTCGGCCTGATCCGCGCGGTCGAGAAGTTCGACTACACCAAGGGCTACAAGTTCTCCACCTACGCCACGTGGTGGATCCGGCAGGCCATCACCCGGGCGATGGCCGACCAGGCCCGCACGATCCGGATCCCGGTGCACATGGTCGAGGTGATCAACAAGCTCGGCCGGATCCAGCGCGAGCTGCTGCAGGACCTCGGCCGCGAGCCCACCCCGGAGGAGCTCGCCAAGGAGATGGACATCACCCCGGACAAGGTGCTGGAGATCCAGCAGTACGCCCGGGA
>JACCSC010000077.1 GCA_013813215.1 Geodermatophilaceae bacterium
ATATGGGGCTGAGGCTCGATCGCCTTTTCTATTGGCCCCCTTTCTGTATGTAGGAACGCACGAACTCCTCGGCATTCTCCTCCAGCACCGAATCAATCTCGTCGAGCATGGCGTCGACGTCTTCTGACAGTTTCTCGTGCCGCTCGGCGACCTCGGCGTCGACGGTCGCCTCGGCCTCGGGCGCGTCCTCCTCGCGCCGGGTCGGCCGCTGCTGCTGGCCTCCCGCGTCCCTCGTGCTCATGGCACTCCCCTTCACCGGCTGCTCACCTGCCCGCGACAGTACCCGCGGGACCGACAGAACTAGCGCGCTCCGGTGAGGGTGTCGACCAGTTCCAAGGCCGTCTCGCAGTCGTCGAGCAGCTCCCCGACGTGGTCGCGGGTGCCCCGCAGTGGCTCCAGGGTGGGGATGCGGACCAGCGACTCGCGGCCGACGTCGAAGATCACCGAGTCCCACGACGCCGCGGCGACGTGGCCCGGGTAACGGCGCAGGCACTCGCCACGGAAGTACGCCCGGGTGTCCATCGGCGCTCGCGTCATCCCGGTCACCACCGCGGCCGGGTCGACCAACGTCTGCATCGAACCACGGGCCACCAGCCGCTGGTACAACCCGCGATCAGGCCGGATGTCGGCGTACTGCAGGTCCACCAGACCCAGCCGCGGACTGCCCCATCCGAGGCTGTCGCGGGAGCGGAAGCCCTCCAGCAGCCGCAGCTTGGCCACCCAGTCCAACTCGTCGGCACACAGCATCGGATCCCGCTCCAGCCGCCCCAGCACGGCCTCCCACCGGTCCAGCACAGCCGTGGTCTGGGCATCGGCGTCGGCGCCGAACCGTTCGGCGACGTACGCCCGGGCCAGCGCGAGGTACTCGCACTGCAGCTGCACGGCGGTCATCCGCCGGCCGTCACGCATCCGCAACGACACCTGCAGCGTCGGATCGTGCGAGATGGCCCGCAACGTGGCCACCGGCTCCTCGACGGTCAGGTCGATCCTGATCGCGTCGTCCTCGATCATGGCCAGGACGAGCGCCGTGGTACCGACCTTCAGGAAGGTCGAGACCTCGGACAGATTGGCGTCGCCGATGATCACGTGCAGCCGGCGGTACTTCTCGGCGTCGGCGTGCGGCTCGTCGCGGGTGTTGATGATCGGCCGCTTGAGGGTTGTCTCCAGCCCGACCTCGACTTCGAAGAAGTCCGCCCGCTGGGAGATCTGGAACCCCTCGTCGCGCCCGTCCTGTCCGATGCCGACCCGGCCGGCTCCGCACACGACCTGCCGGGTGACGAAGAACGGCGTCAGGTGCCGCACGATCTCCGCGAACGGCGTCGCCCGGCTCATCAGGTAGTTCTCGTGGGCGCCGTAGGAAGCACCCTTGTTGTCGGTGTTGTTCTTGTACAGCTGGATCGTCGGCTGACCCGGCACGCTCGCCGCCCGGCGGGCCGCCTCGGCCATCACGAGTTCACCTGCCTTGTCCCAGAGCACCAGGTCCAGCGGCGTGGTGACCTCGGGCGTGGAGTACTCCGGGTGCGCGTGGTCGACGTACAGTCGGGCGCCGTTGGTGAGGATGACGTTGGCCAGGCCGGCGTCGTCGTCGAGGTCGGTGTGATCCAGCGCGTTGGCCGGGGACAGGTCGAAGCCGCGAGCGTCGCGTAGCGGGGACTCCTCGTCGAAGTCCCAGCGGGTCCGGCGCAGCCGCGGTGCGTCGGCCACCGCCCAGGCGTTGACGATCTGCGAGGACAGCAGCATCGGGTTCGCGCTGGGCTGTCCCGGCACCGAGATGCCGTACTCGACCTCGGCCCCCATGACCCGACGCACGGTCATCGGTCGGGCCGGATGTGCCTCAGAGGTACTGGCCGGTGTTCGTCGCCGTGTCGATCGCCCGGCCGGCCTCGCTGCCCTTGCCCGAGATCAGCGTGCGGATGTAGACGATGCGCTCGCCCTTCTTGCCCGAGATCCGCGCCCAGTCGTCCGGGTTCGTCGTGTTCGGAAGGTCCTCGTTCTCCTTGAACTCGTCGATGCACGCGGTGAGCAGGTGCTGGACCCGCAGCCCCTTCTGGGCCGTGTCGAGCCAGTCCTTGATCGCCATCTTCTTCGCCCGGTCGACGATGTTCTGGATCATGGCGCCGGAGTTGAAGTCCTTGAAGTACAGGATCTCCTTGTCCCCGTTGGCGTAGGTGACCTCGAGGAAGCGGTTCTCCTCCAGCTCGGTGTACATCCGCTCGACCGTGCTTTGGATCATCGCCTGGACGCACGCGACCCGGTTGCCCGCGTGCTCGGCCAGGTCGTCGGCGTGGATCGGCAGGTCGGTGATCAGGTACTTGCTGAAGATGTCGCGGGCCGCCTCGGCATCCGGGCGCTCGATCTTGATCTTCACGTCGAGCCGGCCGGGCCGCAGGATGGCTGGGTCGATCATGTCCTCGCGGTTGGAGGCGCCGATGACGATGACGTTTTCCAGGCCCTCGACGCCGTCGATCTCGCTCAACAACTGCGGGACGATCGTGTTCTCCACGTCGGAGGAGACCCCGCTGCCGCGGGTCCGGAAGATCGAGTCCATCTCGTCGAAGAAGACGATGACCGGCGTTCCTTCGCTGGCCTTCTCCCGCGCCCGCTGGAAGACGAGTCGGATGTGTCGCTCGGTCTCCCCGACGTACTTGTTCAGTAGCTCGGGGCCCTTGATGTTCAGGAAGTAGCTCTTCGCCTCGCCTGCGCCGCGGGCTTCGACCATCTGTTTGGACAGCGAGTTTGCCACCGCCTTGGCGATCAGCGTCTTGCCGCAGCCGGGCGGGCCGTACAGCAGGATCCCCTTGGGTGGGCGCAGCTTGTGCTCGCGGAACAGGTCGGCGTGCAGGAACGGCAGCTCCACGGCGTCGCGGATCGCCTCGATCTGCACCGCGAGCCCGCCGATGTCGGTGTAGTCGATGTCGGGGACCTCTTCGAGGACCAGCTCCTCGACCTCGCTCTTCGGGATCCGCTCGAAGACGTAGGACGAGCGCGGCTCCATCAGCAGCGAGTCACCGACCCGCAGCGGTGCCGAGAGCAGCGTGTCGGCCAGGTGCACGATCCGCTCGTCGTCGGTGTGCCCGACCACCAGGGCCCGGTCGCCGCCCTCGAGGATCTCCTTGAGCTGCACGACTTCCCCGGCCCGCTCAAAGCCCTTGGCGGCCACCACGTTCAGGGCCTCGTTGAGCATGACCTCCTGGCCGCGCTTGAGCTGGTCGGCCTGCACGTTCGGGGAGACCGACACCCGCAGCTTGCGGCCGCCGGAGAAGATGTCCACCGTGCCGTCGTCGTACGCCGTCAGGAACACTCCGTAGCCGCTGGGCGGCTGGGCGAGCCGGTCGACCTCCTCCTTGAGGCTGATCAGCTGGTCGCGCGCGTCCCGAAGGGTCTCGGAGAGCTTGTCGTTGCGCTCGCTGAGGTACGCCGCCCGGCCCTGCGCCTCGGCGACCCGCTCTTCGAGCAGGTGTAGCTGGCGTGGCGAGTCCGCGACCCGCCGGCGCAGCAGCGCGATCTCCTCCTCCAGGAAGGAGACCTGCGCCAGCAACGCGTCGGCGTCCCGGTCGCGCCGCCGGGCGGGGCGCTCCGAGTCCTGCCCACTCATCGACATCTCGCCACCTCCCGGCTGCTCAGGCGGACTGGGCCACCCTATACAGACGCGGAGCACCTCGTCCGGAGCATGCGTCCGGGACACTCCAGTCGTAACCGGGACGAAACCCGTGCTAGACCGCCGATTTCGCCGGTCGGCGCTGGCGGGCCGGCGCCGTCACCCCGTCGGCCAACCGGCGGGCGGTGACCAGGAAGGCGGTGTGCGCGACCATCCGGTGCTCAGGCCGTACGGCGAGGCCGACCACGTGCCAAGGGCGGACCAGCGTCTCGAACGCAGCGGGCTCCATGAAGGCTCCGTGCTCGCGCAGACCCTCGACCAGGCGGGACAGCTGGGTGACGGTGGCGACGTACCCGATGACGACGCCCCCGGGTCGCAGCGCCGTGGCAGCCGTGCCGATCACCGCCCAGGGGTCGAGCATGTCCAGGACGACGCGGTCGACGTCGGTCACGTCGTTGTCGGCCAGCTCGCCGATCCGAAGTTCCCAGCGCGGGTGCACCCCGCCGAAGAAGCTCTCGACGTTGGCCCGTGCTGTCGCCGCGAAATCCTCCCGTCGCTCGTACGACACGAGGCTGCCCTGCTCGCCGACGGCACGCAGCAGCGCGCAGGTCAGCGCCCCCGACCCCGCGCCGGCCTCGATCACCCGGGCACCGGGGAACACGTCGCCCATCATCACGATCTGGCCGGCGTCCTTGGGGTAGATCACTGCAGCACCGCGGGGCATCGACAGCACGTAGTCCGACAGCAGGGGACGGACCGCGAGGTACGCCGTACCGCTGGTGGACTGCACGACGATGCCCTCCGGGCGGCCGAGCAGGTCGTCGTGGGCGATCGCGCCGCGGTGGGTGTGGAAGGACTTCCCGGCCTCGAGCCGGACAGTGTGCAGCCGGCCCTTCGGGTCGGAGAGCTGGACCCGGTCTCCCGGCTCGAACGTGGGCGGCGGGCGGGTCACTCGCCGAAGCCTACGGCCCTCCCGTCGGCGATGATCATGGACATCCGCCGGTCCTGGGCGGCGGATCCCATGATCATGGCGGGACACGGTGTTGCAGCAGCGGAAGTGTCACCGGCCCGTCCTAGCCTGGGGGCGTGAGCGTGATCGAGATTCCGACACCCGTGGTCGGGTCGCTGTCGCCCTCGCGTGCCGCGGACTTCAAGACCTGCCCGCTGATGTACCGGTTCCGGGTGATCGACCGGCTGGCCCAGCAACCCAACTCGGCCGCGACTCGCGGGACGCTGGTGCACAGCGTGCTGGAGCGGCTGTTCGACCTGCCGGCCGTGGCCAGGACGCCGGATGCGGCCCGCGCGCTGCTCCTACCGCAGTGGGACGAGCTGCGCACGGCGCTCCCGGAGCTCGACGCCCTGTTCGACGACCCGGCGCAGCTCGCGGCCTGGCTGGCGTCGGCTCGGGACCTGATCGACACCTACTTCACGTTGGAGGATCCCTCCCGCGTGCAGCCGGCCGAGCGTGAGCAGCTCGTCGAGGTCATGCTCGAGGACGGGCTGGTCCTGCGCGGGATCATCGATCGGCTGGACGTGGCCGCCACCGGCGAGATCCGGGTGGTCGACTACAAGACCGGCGCCAGCCCCCACGAGGCGTTCGAGGGCAGGGCGCTGTTCCAGATGAAGTTCTACGCGCTGGTCGTCTGGCGGCTGCGCGGCGTCGTGCCCCGCCAGCTGCGCTTGATGTACCTCGGGGACCGCGACACCCTCACCTACACCCCCGACGAGGAGGAGCTGGTCCGCTTCGAGCGCAACCTGCGGGCGCTGTGGGCGGCCATCGAACTGGCCAGGGTGACCCGCGACTTCCGGCCCAACCCGGGACGGCCGTGCGACTGGTGTGACTACCGGGCCCTGTGCCCGGCCTGGGGCGGCACTCCCCCGCCGTACCCGGAGCCGGAGTCGGAGTCGGACTCCCCTACCCTCCCGTCACGGTGACGGCCTGCGAGTCCTGCGACTTGTTGTTGTCGTAGAGCATCAGCAGCCCGGTCTGGCTGGACGGACCCTGCCGTGGGTTGCTCGCGACCGGAACCTGGACCTGCGAGCCGGCCGGCACCAGGACCCGGTTGAGGCCGAACGCCGCGACATACCGAGGCTTGCCCACGGTCCAACTCATCCCGTCGATCACATCGGTGACCAAGCCGGAGAAGTAGTTGTCGAAGGCGAGCACCGAGAAGTCGAACGTGTCGCCCCGGGACAGCCCCAGCGCCGACAGCGGCACCGTGAAGACCTGGGTTGAGGCGTCGAAGTCCGCGATGTTGTAGTAGTACGCCGTGGCGACCCCGGTGGCGACGTCCAGGACGTAGACCAGGCTGCGCCCCGTCGCCGCAAATCCGGTTTCCTCCTGCTGGAAGACCGCGTAGTCGACCTCCCCGTCCTGGTCGACGTCGATGTCCACCTCGTACCCGGCGGGGTACAGCGGCACGGTCTGCCGCTCTGCACCCGCGAGGGCGAACTGGAGCACGTCACCCGCGACACTGTCGCGAACCCCGGTAGCGGTCAGGTCGATCACCGCCTGGTTGGAGCCGGGAGTACCCGGACCACCCGGCGGTGAGGGCGGCTGGACGGGGCTGGTGCCGGTCAGGCCGTAGATGTTGGCCGTTCCCGTCTGCACGGTCGAGGTGTTGGTCACGGTCAGGCTGCTGCCCGCCGCCACGCTGTCCTCTGCCGTCACGTCGGCGGAGCGCCGCGGCAGGACCTGCCACCCCAGGTGCAACGTCTCGCTGGCCGACGTGGCCAGCACGAAGCCGTCGTACTCCGGACCGTTGAGGGCAGATCCGTCCCCGGTGACACCGGCCTCGCCGGCGAAGGGCCACTTCGGCAGCTTGGCCGGGTCGATCACCAGGGTGGCCGTGACGCTGCGGGTCTGCCCGGCCGGGACGGACACCGACGCCGGCAGGTCGAGCCGCACCGCCCCGGAGGCCGCCTCACTCGGGTCCCGGAAGACGGCTTCCAGGTCGTACACGGCGTTCGAGCCACCGGTGTTGCCGACGAGCAGCCGCACCGGGTAGCTCTGCTGGGTGGTCAGGCGGGGCAGCCCGTAGGACAGGTTGCCGTTGCCGACCTGGGTGTTGGCCAGCACACCCGTGGCATCAGCCGACGGGGCCACCCGCACCTCACCGGCCCCTATGCGCGAGATCGGGGTCGGGTAGAAGAAGGCGTTCGTGTCCGGGGTCGAGTTCTCCGTGCTCGCCCCGTTGAGCAGCCTGGACTTGATGGCCGGCGGTGCAGCGTTCGGGAACTTGTCGATCAGCAGCGCCGCGGCGCCGCTGACGATCGGAGCCGCCCCGGAGGTACCACCGAAGTTCGTCTCGCCATTACCCGTGCCCACCTCGGCCGACAGCCATGCGCCGGGCGCGCCGATGTCCGGCTTGACCGCGCCGTCCTGGATCCGCGGGCCGCGGCTGGTGCTGCCCACGACGGTGTTCGTCAACGAGATCGCCTCTGCCGGATCGATCAGCACGGTGACCGTGCCGTCGGCGTCGGCCTCGGCCAGCAGCTCACCGTTGGCCAGGGAGATGGTCAGCGTGGGGATGACGACCGGCTCGCCGCCGCCGAAGGAGAACGACGGCGGATCCCCTGGCACGTTGTTCCAGATGATCACCGCGGTGGCGGCGGCGTCCTGGGCGTTCTGCGCCTTCTGCGAGGCGGCACACGTGCCGCGCTTGATCAGGGCAATGGACCCGGCCGGGAACGCAGCGAAGTCAGCCGGCTCGCAGCCCTCGTTGTCCACCGGCTGGGCCAGGTCGCCGCTGATCGGCCCCTCGGGCACCGGCGACCAGGTCTGCAGCACCGCGAACCGGATGGTGTTGTCCGGCAGCTCGGGGATGACCGGCGAGATGACCTCGATCGGGTACAGCACGTCATCGGGCAGCGCGGTCTGCGCCACGCTGATCACCCGGCTGGCCGTCGACGGCGAGCCGACGATGAACGGCCGGTCGGCGCCGTTGCCAGCCGAGGCCACCACCACGACACCCGCGCGCACCGCGTTGTCCGAGGCCAGGCTCAGGTCGTCCTGCGGCTGGCCGTACGACGAACCGAGGGACATGTTGATCACGTCCACGGCGTCACTGATGTCGCCGTCACCGTTCGGGTCCAGCGCGAAGTCGATGCCCTGGAGCAGGGCCACACCGCTGCACGAGGGGGACACCGAGGAGCAGACCTTCACGGCGTACACGTCGGCGCCGTAGGCGATGCCGCGGTGCGCGTCGTCCGCGCTGTTCCCCGCCGCCGCGTCGGCGACGTGCGTCCCGTGCCCGTCGAAGTCGATCGGGTTGGGGTCAGGAGAGAGGTCTTCGACGAGTGGCCACTCTTCTCCGACGAAGTCATAGCCGCCGATGACCTTGGGGGCGTCAGGACCGAAGTAGTTGCCGCAGAGACCGCCAGGGGGCCGGGCGTTGTTCCGGTAGCACTGGTTGTAGAGCAGGACCGAGCCCGGCCCGCCGAGGTTGCGGTGGGTGTAATCGACGCCGGAGTCCAGGACCGCGATCGAGACCCCGTCGCCGCTGAACCCGTCGGCCCAGACCGATTCGGCCTCGACGTACTGCGCGGCCTGGGCGAGGCTGCCGGACTCCGACGGGTCGTCGTGGGTCTCGTACTCGGCCACCGGCTTGACCGACAGGACGCCGGGGATCCGGGCCAGGTCGGCCAACCGGCCGGCGTCGACCCGGACCGCTACCACGTTCGCGGCCAGGACCGACCGGCCCAGCTCCCGTGCCCCCAGCGCGCGCGCCTGGCTCAGGAAGCCGTCCTGCTGCGTGCGCACTGCGGCGTTCCTAGCGCGCTGCGCGGCGGCGGTGGGCAGGCCGCCGGCGGCGGTAGCTCCCTCAGTCACGAAGGCGGCCAACGGCACCTCGGACAACCGGACGGACACCTGCACCGGGCCGGTGGCGCCGCGCAGTGAGGGAGCGACGGCGCCGGTCAGGGTGGTGGCCGCGCGGACGGCATCCGACACGGCCGTGAGGTCGGGGTCGGCCGCGACCGGCGCTGCGGTAGCAGGTCCGGCCGAGCCGAGGACGAGACCGGACAGCGCGAGGACGCTCAGGGTGACGCGGATACGTCCGGCCAGGGGGTGGCAACGCCGCATGGTGCGCTCCTGGGAACGAGATGCGATGGGGACGCCAGCCTCACAGCCCCACCACACCCGGCGCAAGATCCACGGCAAGTCAACTAACGTTGAGGCCGGCCCAGATCTTGCGCAAGTCGGCCACGGTCAACCCGCTGAGAGTGTCGCGCAGCACGACACCCGGTTGCGGGGGCAGCGGTGCCGCCACCGGGACGGCGAGCACGGCGCAGCCGGCCGCCCGAGCCGCCGCCACACCGGTCGGTGAGTCCTCGATGACCACGGCTTCGGCGGCCGTCAGCCGGAGCTGGTCGAGAGCGTGCAGGTACGGCGCCGCGGACGGCTTGGCCACCGTCTCGCCGCCGCAGACGACGGCGTCGAAGTGCTCGGCACCTATGGTGTGCAGTGCGGTCTCGACCAGCGGGCGGCTCGTCGCGGTGACCAGGGCCGTGCGCAGCCCGGCCTGCCGAACGGCGATGAGCAGTTCCCTCGCGCCAGGTCGCCAGACGAGTCCGGCGGCGAACAGCTGCGAGGTACGCAAGTCGAGCCAAGCCGCGTCCGCGTCGGCGTCCCGGCCGGTGATCGCGAGGTCGCCGTAGAACAGCTCCATCGAGCGCGCCATGCTCGTGCCGACCATCGCTTCGCGGACCGGGGCCGAGAGCACGCCACCCAGCATCGTGGCCAGCTCGGTGAGGGACACGTCCCAGATCCGTTCGGAGTCCAACAGCGTCCCGTCCATGTCGAACAGAACGGCGCGCAGCATCAGCGGGCGTTGAAGTACTTGGCCTCGGGGTGGTGGACGATGATCGCCGAGGTCGACTGTTCCGGGTGCAGTTGGAACTCCTCGGACA
>JACCSC010000078.1 GCA_013813215.1 Geodermatophilaceae bacterium
CAGCAGACCCGGGCCGCCGAGGCCGCCGCCGTCGCCGGCGACCTGGTCAGCGGGTTGCGCGTGCTGACCGGACTCGGCGCCGGCCCCGCCGCCGCCGAGCGGTACCGCCGGGCCAGCCAGGACTCGCTGCGCGCCGCCCTGCACTCGTCGTGGCCGGAGTCCGCGCACCGCGGGCTGTCCGTCGCGGTCACCGGCGCGACCCTGGCCGCCGTGGCCCTGATCGGCGGCCGGTCCGCCGCGGAGGGGGCGATCAGTGTGGGAGACCTCGTGGCCGCGGTGGGGTTGGTCGGCTTCCTGATCGGGCCGCTCCTGCGCTTGGGGCTGGCGGGAACCGAATACGCCGCCGCCCGCGCGTCGGGCCGCCGGGTGGCCGACGTGCTCGACGCCGTACCTGCCGTGGGCGCGGGGTCGCTACCCCCGCCGACCGGCGCCGGTCGGTTGGAGATCGCCGACCTCCGGTACGCCGCCCTGCGCGGGCTCGACCTCACCCTCGGCCCGGGCGAGCTCGTCGGCCTGGTCACTGGCGACCCGGCCGAGGCGACGGCCCTGCTCGACGTGCTGTCCCGTACCACCGAGGCCTACGCCGGAGCGGTCCGGCTGGACGGCGTGGAACTGCACGAGATCGAGCTGACCGGCCTGCTCGACACCTTGGTCGTGGCCGTCCACGACAGTTACCTGTTCGAGGGCACGGTGGCCGACAACGTGCTGGCCCGGGCCGACCGGTCCCGGCTCGAAGCCGCGATGGCCGCCGCCGGGGCCGAGGACCTGGCGCACGCCCTGCCCGGCGGGTACGACGCCCTGGTCACCGAGCGCGGCCGGTCGCTGTCCGGCGGGCAGCGCCAGCGGGTCGCCCTGGCCAGGGCGCTGGCCAGCCAGCCGCCGGTGCTCGTCCTGCACGACCCGACGACCGCGATCGACGCGGCGACGGAGGCCCGGATCGCCGACGGCGTACGCCGGATACGGGCCGGCCGCAGCACCCTGCTCGTGACGTCGAGCCCGGCCCTCCTGGCCGCGACCGACCGCGTCGTGATGCTGGCCGACGGGACGGCCCGGAGCGGTACTCACGCGGAGTTCATGGCCGGCTCCGAGGACTACCGGTGGATCGTGATCGGGTGAGCGCGACCCGGGTCCCCCTTCCCGTCGCCGACGCGCGCCGGACCAGGGCCGCGGTAGGCGACCTGCTGCGCGAGCACCGGCTGCTCGTCGTGGGGACCGGGTTGGTGCTGCTGGGCCGGGCCGCGGCGGGGCTGGTCGGCCCCGCCGTGCTGGGTCGGATCGTCGACCTCGTGCTGACCGGGGCCGGGGCGGGGGCGATCACCGGTCCCTTCCTGCTCCTGCTCGCCGCCGCGGTCGCCGAGGGCGGGCTGGCGTTGGTCGGCGGCCTGTTGGTCGCCCGGCTCGGGGAGACGATGCTGGCCCGGCTGCGCGAGCGGGTCGTGGACCGGACGCTGCGGTTGCCGCAGGCCCGGGTCGAGCGCGCCGGGAGCGGCGACCTGCTGTCGCGGGTCAGCGGCGACGTCGCGGTGATCGCCACGACGATCCGCTCGGCGCTGCCGGCCCTGGTCGGCTCGGCCCTCACCGTCGGCCTGACGCTGGCCGGCCTGTTGGTGCTCGACTGGCGGCTGGCGCTGGCCGGCCTGCTGGCCGCGCCCTTCCAGCTGCACACCCTGCGCTGGTACCTGCGCCGGTCCTCCCCGCTGTACAGCCAGGAGCGCACGACCTCCGCCGAACGGACACATCAGGTGTTCGACGCCGTCGACGGAGCGCGGACCGCCCGGGCGTTCGGGCTGACCCGGCGGCAGACCGAGCTCGTGCGCAACCGGTCGCTGGCCGCGGCGGGGTTGGCCATCCAGACCAACGTGTTTCGGACCCGCTTCTTCGGCCGGCTCAACGGCGCCGAGTTCGTCGGGCTGGCCGCGATCCTGGCCGTCGGGTTCTTCCTGGTCCGGGAGGGCGAGGTCAGCGTCGGCGCGGTCACCGCTGCGGCGTTGTACTTCATCCGGCTCTTCGACCCGTTCAACCTCCTGCTCTACCTCGTCGACGAGGCGCAACGCGCGGGGGCGGCGCTGGCCCGGCTGGTCGGCGTGGTCGACGTGCCCGCCACGGCGGAGCATGCGCAGGCGCTGCGGCCGGCCGACTCGTCGGTGCGACTGTCTGGCGTGTCGTTCGCCTACGACCAGGGCCCCGACGTGGTGCACGACGTCGACCTGTGGATCGCCCCCGGCGAGCGCGTCGCCCTGGTCGGTCGCAGCGGCGCCGGGAAGACCACGGTGGCCGGGCTGATCGCCGGGATCCATCCCGCCCGGACGGGCACGGTCGAGCTGGGCGGCGTCGCCCTGGCCGCGCTGCCGTCGGCCGTACGCCGCCGTACGGTCGCCGTGGTCAGCCAGGAGGTACACGTGTTCGTCGGCTCGCTGGCCGCCGACCTGCGGCTGGCCCGACCCGAGGCCACGGACGACGAGCTGCGGCAGGCGCTGCAGACCGTCGGCGCCTCGCCCTGGGTCCAGCGGCTGCCCGCCGGCCTGGCAACCATCGTGGGCAGCGGCGGCCACCGGCTGGACGCCACGCAGGCCCAGCAGGTGGCCCTGGCCCGGCT
>JACCSC010000159.1 GCA_013813215.1 Geodermatophilaceae bacterium
CGGTCGACCCTGCGACGGGCCTGCAGTGGAGCGGGCTCGCGGCGGCGGCCGAGCGCCGCGGCTGGCCGATGCTCGACGAGGACCCGACGCTGGCGCCGCTGCTGGCCGACGCCCCGCTGCGGTTGACCGCCGAGCACCGCGCGGCCCCGGTCGTGCGAGGTCGGTCAGGAACGTGGGACATGTTGGCCTGCGAGGTGCGCTACCTGATGCCGCGGGGGGAGCTGAGCCTGGCGCAGTACGCAGTCACCGCCCTGCCCGTGCCGCTGCCGCTGCCGGCGCTGCGGATCTCGCCCCGGCGCTTCCTGAGCCACGCGTCGACCGGCCTGCTGGTCGTGCCGACGGGTGCGGAGGACTTCGACTCGCGGTGGCGAGTGTTGGCCTCGCAGGACAGTCCCGAGGTGCGCGGCCTGATCGGACCGGAGCTGCAGGCCGCGCTACTGGACGGTCCGGACGTCGACGAGGTCTGGACCGCGGCGGGGCACCTCGCCGCCTCGCGGGCCGACGGCCATCACGACGCGCTCATCGACCAGCACGCGAGCCTGCTCACCGCTGCGATGACCGGCCTGCAGCGCGCGCTGTGACCCTCCCAGGGGCTCGCGCCCCCGGACCCCCGCTCCGGGGGGCGCTGCCCCCCGGATCCCCTCGCCGGGGGCTCCACCCCCGGAACCGTCGGGTTACCCGACGACGAAAGTGAGTACCTGACCGAACACGGTGGCGTCGTTCTGCAGGTCGCTGTGCCCGAGGCAGGCGGTTCGGGTGTTGCGCGCGCCGGTCAACGGCACGCTGTTGTTCGGCAGGATGACGATGTCGCAGGGCGAGGCCCAGGTGCCGTAGCGGACCGTGCCCGGCGTCTCGTCGCCGGTGTTCAACCCGGTCAGGAACGGCGACTGCGGCCGCATCTCGCGGCAGCTGGTGTCGAAGCAGAAGCGGGCGGTCTTGGTGCCGTGGTTCGGTCCACCCAGGGAGACCCACTCGTCGATCGCAGCCGTCCCACCCAGGTTGCGCAGGTAGTACCGCGACGACAACCCGCCCATCGAGTGGCTGATCACGTCGATCGTGGCCCAGCCGGACGAGGCCTGGATGTCGGTGACGATGCCGGCCAGCTCGGCGGCGGTGGTCGCGTTGCTCTGCCGGGTGTTGTAGCTGATCGCGAACAGCTCGGCGCTGGTGTACCCGGCCGCGGTGAAGTTGGCGACCATGGTGTTCCACGTCGAGCCGTTGCTGTCGTACCCGTGGACGAACAGGATCGGTTGACGCGCGGTGGCCGCCTGCGCGGGTACGGCGACGGCGATCCCGCTCCCGAGCGTGATACCGAGCAGGGCGAGGGCACCCAGCCAGCGACGCATGAGTGAGTTATAGCCGAGGATCCCTATCCGGGGGCAGTGTCCCCGGCCGGGGGGTTTCCTGGGGCGTAAGCCCCTGAGGAATGACTCAGCTCGCGGGCATCAGCAGCCAGAGCGCGACGTACAGCAGGATCTGCGGCCCGGGCAGGATGCAGGAGACGATGAACACCACCCGCACCCGACCGGCCGACCAGCCGAATCGGCGGGCGATCCCCGAACACACCCCGGCGATCATCTTGTTGTCCTGGTCGCGGGCGAACGACGGCGTCAGGTCAGTCATCAACAGCTCCTCTCGACAACATTCGGGGAAATCCGGGGGCGAAGCCCTCGGCGGGAGGTTCCAGGGGGCGGCGCCCCCTGGAGCGGGGGTCCGGGGACGCAAGCCCCTGGGGAATACCCAGGTTCTCCGCGGCCTGGCCGATGTTCCGGGCCATGCTGCCGAAGACGATCCCGTGGAACGGCGCCACCGACCACCAGTACAGCTGGCCGAGCAGGCCGTGCGGGTGGAACAGCGCGCGCTGCCGGTAGAGCGTCCGGCCGTCTTCGACCTCGATGCGCAGCTCCAGCCAGGCCAGGCCGGGGACGCGCATCTCGGCCCGCAGCCGCAACAGGTTCGGCTCGTCGATCTCCTCGACCCGCCAGAAGTCCAGCGCCTCACCGACGTACAGGTCGAAGGGGTGGCGCCGACCCCGCCGCAGGCCGACCCCGCCGACCAGCCGATCGAGCAGCCCACGCAGCCACCAGGCCAGCGGCAAGGAGTACCAGCCGTGCTCCCCGCCGATCCCCTCCACGATCCGCCACAGTGCCTGGGGGCTCGCCGCGACCTCCCGGCACCGCTCGTCGACGTACAGGCTGCCGCCGGCCCAGTCCGGATCGGTCGGCAGCGGATCGCTGGGAGCGCCCGCGACGCTCGCGGAGGACCAGCGGGTCGGTACGTCGTACTCCTGGATGCGGTTCAGCGCGAGCTGCACCGACCGGTCGAAGCCGAGCAGGCCACCAGGGGGATCCGGGACGTACTCGGCGATGTCGTGCTCGCGACACACCACGGTGTTGCGTAGCGACTCGACCAGCGGGCGGGCGATCGAGTTGGGCACCGGAGTGACCAGACCGACCCAGTGCGCGGACCACCACGGGGTGAGCACCGGCACCGGCACGATGAGCCGCCGGGGTAGCCCGGCCACGGCGGCGTACCGCCGCATCATCTCGCGGTAGTCCAGGACGTCCGGGCCCCCGATGTCGAAGGCGCGGCTGACCGCGGGGGGGATCTCGGCCGCTCCGACGAGGTAGCGGAGGACGTCGCGGATCGCGATGGGCTGGATCCGCGAGCGCACCCACCGCGGAGTGATCATCGCCGGCAGCCGTTCGGTCAGGTAGCGCAGCATCTCGAACGACGCCGAGCCGGACCCCAGGATGACCGCGGCCCGCAGGACGATGGTCGGTACGCCGGAGTGCTGCAGGATCTCGCCCACCTCGGCCCGCGACCGCAGATGGGCCGAGAGTTCCTCGTTCTCGGGGAGCAGCCCACCCAGGTAGACGATCCGGCTCACGCCGGCCTCGCTCGCGGCGGTGGCCACCGTCTGCGCGGTCCTCCGGTCGGTGTGCTCGAAGTCCTTTCCGGTCCCGATCGCATGGATGAGGTAGTAGACGACGTCGACGCCGAGGCAGGCCGCCGTCACCGCCTCGGCGTCCTGCGCGTCGGCCTCGGCGATCTCCACCTCGGCGGCCCAGGGGTAGTCCCGCAGCTTGGCCTTGGTGCGGCTCATGACCCGCACCCGGTATCCGGCGGCCAGCAGCTCGGGGACGAGGCGACCGCCGATGTAGCCGGTGGCGCCGGTGACCAGACACAGCTTCGACTCCGGGGCCATGCGCCCGAGTGTGCCCGATTCACTCACCAGGGGCTCCGCCCCCGGAAACCACAGGCAGTAGCCGGCGGTCGCGTGAGCTGCCCACTGACGCGACCGCCGGCT
>JACCSC010000189.1 GCA_013813215.1 Geodermatophilaceae bacterium
GAGCACGAGGAGCTCGTCAAGCAGTACCTCGGCACGATCATCCCCCAGAACGACAACAAGTTCGCGGCGCTGAACTCCGCGGTGTGGTCGGGCGGCTCGTTCATCTACGTGCCCCCGGGCGTGCACATCGAGATGCCGCTGCAGGCCTACTTCCGCATCAACGCGGAGAACATGGGCCAGTTCGAGCGGACGCTGATCATCGTCGACGAGGGCGCCTACGTGCATTACGTCGAGGGCTGCACCGCGCCGATCTACAGCTCGGACTCGCTGCACTCCGCGGTCGTCGAGATCATCGTCAAGAAGAACGCCCGTTGCCGCTACACGACCATCCAGAACTGGTCGAACAACGTCTACAACCTCGTCACCAAGCGGGCGGTCGCCCACGAGGGCGCCACGATGGAGTGGGTCGACGGCAACATCGGCTCCAAGGTGACCATGAAGTACCCCGCGGTCTGGATGATCGGCGAGCACGCCAAGGGCGAGGTCCTCTCGGTCGCGTTCGCGGGGGAGGGGCAGCACCAGGACGCCGGCGCCAAGATGGTGCACGCCGCCCCGAACACGTCCTCGACGATTATCAGCAAGTCAGTGGCGCGTGGCGGCGGGCGGACGTCGTACCGCGGTCTGGTCCAGATCGCCGACGGGTCGCACGGCTCGCGTTCGACGGTCAAGTGCGATGCGCTGCTGGTCGACGCCATCAGTCGCTCGGACACCTACCCGTACGTCGACGTCCGCGAGGACGACGTGTCGATGGGCCACGAGGCGACGGTGTCCAAGGTCAGCGACGACCAGCTCTTCTACCTGATGAGCCGCGGGCTGTCCGAGGACGAGGCCATGGCAATGATCGTGCGCGGCTTCGTCGAGCCGATCGCCCGCGAGCTGCCGATGGAGTACGCGCTGGAACTCAACCGGCTCATCGAGCTGCAGATGGAAGGAGCGGTTGGCTGAGTGAGTAGCCCAACCACGAGCACCGCGGCCGACGTCAGGCCGGAGCGGGTTCACTCAGCCGATGTTGCGGACTTCGCGCCGGTGACCGGACGCGAGGAGGAGTGGCGGTTCACCCCGCTACGCCGCCTCGCCGGCCTGCACGACGCCACGTTCACTCCCGGCGGCCGGATCACCCGCACATTGCACGCCCCCGAGGGGGTGACCGGCGGTGTCGTATCGATGGACGACCCCCGGGTCGGTGCCGTCCTGACCCCGTTCGACCGGATCAGCGCCCAAGCCCGGTCCGCGGCCACCGAGGCGTACGCCGTCGTCATCCCGGCTGCCGCTGTTCTCACCGAGCCGATCCGGCTGACGGTCACCGGCGAAGGCGGCCGTGACGCCGCAGCGTTCGGGCACACCCTGATCGAGGTCGGCGCGCACGCCGAGGCGACCCTGATCCTGGACCACCGCGGCACCGTCACGTACGCCGACAACGTCGAGGTCAACATCGGCGACAACGCCTCGCTGCGCCTCGTCACCATCCAGGACTGGGACGGCGACACCGTCCACGCGGCCCACCAGCGGATCCGGCTCGGCCGGGACGCCCGGCTCCGTCATGCCGCCGTCACCCTCGGGGGCAGCCTGGTCCGGCTGTTCACCACGGTCGAGTACGCCGAGCGCGGTGGCGACGCCGAGTTGCTCGGGGTCTACTTCGCCGACGCCGGCCAGCATCTGGAGCACCGGCTGGTCGCCGACCACACCGTCCCCGACTGCCGGAGCCGGGTGGAGTACCGCGGCGCACTGCAGGGCGCGGACGCCCACGCGGTGTGGGTGGGGGACGTGATCATCCGGGCCGCGGCGACCGGTACGGACACCTACGAACTCAACCGCAACCTGATCCTCACCGACGGCGCGCGCGCCGACTCGATTCCGAACCTGGAGATCGAGACCGGGGAGGTCGTCGGGGCCGGGCACGCCAGCGCCACCGGCCGGTTCGACGACGAGCAGCTGTTCTACCTGCAGTCCCGCGGCATCCCGGCCGAGGAGGCGCGGCGGCTCGTCGTTCGGGCGTTCTTCGCCACCCTGCTGCAGAAGATCGGTGACGCGACGATCAGCGACCCGCTGATGGCGGCCATCGAGACCCGGCTGGCCAAGGGACCCGCGTGACGTACACCCGGGTGTGCGCCCTGGCCGACATCGAGGAACCGGGGGCGCTGCACGTCGAGGTCGACGATGTCCCGATCGCGGTCGTCCGCAGCGACGGCGAGCTGTACGCCGTACAAGACATCTGCTCGCACGCCGACATCCCGCTGTCCGAAGGCGATGTCGACGGCTCCACCATCGAGTGCTGGCTGCACGGGTCGCGCTTCGACCTGCGCACCGGCAAACCCACCGGACCGCCGGCGATCATCGCCGTCCCGGTCTATCCCGTCCGCGTGGACGGCGACGACGTGTATATCGACGTAACAGAGGAGAACTGACGTGGCCACCCTGGAGATCCGCGACCTGCACGTGAGCGTGGGCGCGGGTGAAGAGGAGAAGGCGATCCTCAAGGGGGTCGACCTCACGGTGTCCTCGGGCCAGACCCACGCCATCATGGGTCCGAACGGCTCGGGCAAGTCGACGCTGGCCTACAGCATCGCCGGACACCCGCGCTACACCGTCACCCGCGGCAGCGTGACCCTCGACGGTGAGGACGTGCTGTCGATGACCGTCGACGAGCGAGCCCGGGCCGGGCTGTTCCTCGCCATGCAGTACCCGGTCGAGGTGCCCGGTGTCTCGGTGTCGAACTTCCTGCGCTCGGCGGCCACCGCGCTCCGCGGAGAGGCCCCGAAGATCCGGACCTGGGTCAAGGAGGTCAAGGCGGAGATGACCGCCCTGGGCATCGACCCGGCGTTCTCCGAGCGCAACGTCAACGAGGGCTTCTCCGGCGGGGAGAAGAAGCGCCACGAGATCCTGCAGCTGAGCCTGCTCAAGCCGGCGATCGCGATCCTGGACGAGACCGACTCCGGCCTCGACGTCGACGCCCTGCGCGCCGTCGCCGAGGGCGTCAACCGGGCCGCGGAGAGCGGGGAGCTCGGCGTCCTGCTGATCACCCACTACACCCGGATACTGCAGTACATCCGTCCCGACTTCGTGCACGTGTTCGTCGCCGGCCGGATCGCCGAGGAGGGTGGGCCCGAGCTGGCCGACCGGCTCGAGGCGGAGGGCTACGAGCGGTACCTCCAGCCCACGTCGTGAGCACCGCCGACGCACTTCTCTCCGCGGAGGCGGCGGTATGACCGGAATCGTGAGCGGGTACGACGTCGAGGTCCTCCGCAAGGACTTCCCGATCCTGGAGCGCCGGCTGGCCGACGACCACCCGCTGGTCTACCTGGACAGCGCCAACACCTCGCAGAAGCCGCGGCAGGTCCTGGACCGGCTGCGCGAGCACTACGAGCAGCACAACGCCAACGTCGCGCGCGCCGTGCACCAGCTGGGGGAGGAGGCGACCGCGGCGTTCGAGGGAGCCCGCGACACCCTGGCCGCGTTCGTCAAGGCGCCCAGCCGCGACGAGATCATCTTCACCCGGGGCGTGACCGAGGGGCTGAACCTGGTCGCGAACGTGCTGGCCTGGGCCGAGCCGCCGTACCGCGTCGGGCCCGGTGACGAGGTGCTCGTCACCGAGATGGAGCACCACTCGAACATCGTCCCGTGGCAGTTGCTCACCCAGCGCACCGGCGCGACACTGCGCTGGATCGGGCTCACCGACGAGGGCCGGCTGGACCTGTCGAACCTCGATGAGCTGATCACCGAACGGACCAAGGTCGTCTCCCTGGTCCACGTGTCCAACATGCTCGGCACGCTCAACCCGGTGGCGGATATCGCCCGCCGGGCGCACGAGGTCGGCGCGCTGGTCGTGCTGGACGCGGCGCAGGCCGTACCGCAGCTGCCCTACGACGTCACCGCGACCGGTGCGGACATCGTCGGGTTCACCGGGCACAAGATGCTGGGTCCCACCGGGATCGGCGTGCTCTGGGGTCGTCGCGACCTGCTGGCGGCGCTGCCGCCGTTCCATGGGGGCGGCGAGATGATCGAGGACGTCCGGATGGAGCGCTCGACGTACGCCGGTCCGCCGCACCGCTTCGAGGCCGGTACGCCGCCGATCGCCCAGGCCATCGGCTTGGCGGCCGCCGCGGACTACCTCACCGCCGTCGGCATGGACAACGTGGCGGCGCACGAGCAGGCGATCACCGCCTACGCGCTGGAGCGGCTGCAGGCCGTGCCCGGCATCCGCATCCTCGGCCCGACCACCGTCGAGGACCGGGGCGGGGCGATCAGCTTCACCTACGGGACGCTGCACCCGCACGACATCGGCCAGGTGCTGGACTCCCTCGGCATCGCGGTGCGCGGCGGGCACCATTGCGCCAAGCCGGTGCACCGCCGGTTCGGGATCGGCGCGTCCACCCGCGCCTCGGCGTACCTCTACACGACCACCGCGGAGATCGACGCGCTCGCGGGCGGGCTGGAGCAAGTCCGCCGGTTCTTCGGAGTGCGGTTCTGATGCAGCTCACGAGCATGTATCAGGAGATCATCCTGGACCACTACCGCGACCCGCACGGGCGTGGCCTGCGCGAGCCGTACGGCGGGGAGTCCCACCAGGTCAACCCGACCTGCGGCGACGAGGTGACGCTGCGCGTGCAGCTCGACGACGACGTCGTCCGCGACGTGTCCTACGAGGGGATGGGCTGTTCGATCAGCCAGGCCTCGCAGTCGATCCTGCACGACCTCGTCGTCGGCCAGCCGCTGCCGCGGGCGCGCGAGATCGCCGCGGACTTCCTGACGCTGATGCAGAGCAAGGGCGAGCCGGCCGTGGCCGAGTCGCTGGAAGACTCGCTCGAAGACGCGGTCGCCTTTGTCGGCGTGGGCCGCTACCCGGCCCGGATCAAGTGCGCGCTGCTCGGCTGGATGGCGTTCAGGGACGCCAGCGAGCAGGCCGCCGTAGCCCAGGGAGGAACAGGATGACTGATGTGACCGTAGCCAAGGCTTCCGAGGACGATGTCGAGGAAGCGATGAAGGACGTGGTCGACCCCGAGCTCGGGGTCAACGTCGTCGATCTGGGGCTGCTGTACGGCGTCCACGTCGACGACGCCAACGTGGTGACACTGGACATGACGCTGACCTCGGCGGCCTGCCCCCTCACCGACGTCATCGAGGACCAGACCGTGGCGGCGTTGACCGGTGGTCCGGGCCCCGGGCTGGCCGCCGACGTGAAGATCAACTGGGTCTGGATGCCGCCGTGGGGTCCGGACAAGATCACCGAGGACGGCCGCGAGCAGCTGCGGGCGCTCGGCTTCAACGTCTGAGCGGCGAGCTGCACCCGGTCCAGGAGCTGCTTGCCGCTGTCGCTGCGGGCCAGCTTCCGCCGGCTGACGGCTCCGTGCAGGTGCTCGGGCAGCCCCCCGGCCCGTCGGCCGGGGTGTTGGCGTTCACCGCCCACCACGCGGTCGCCGCTGACGTTCACCCGGACTGGGTGCACGACCAGCTGGACGCCGACGACCTCGGCAGCCCGATGAAGGGTGACTTCCTGACCGCACTGGCCAGTCTCCTGCGCCGCCGGCAGGGTGCGCTGGACGCGGCCCTGCTGGCCGCCGGGCGCGGGGGTCGGCCGGGACTTGATCTGGAGCCGCTGGACGGCGACCATCCGCGGCTGGCCCGGGCTCGCCGCTACCGGACCGACCTGAGGGCGTACGCCGTGGCCGACGTACCGGAGGCCATGGTGCTGGTCGGGCGCGGCTTCGCCGGCCGCTGGGAGACGGCGTTCGAGGTCCCCGACGCGGCCCGCGGTCACGGCCTCGGCCGCGCACTGGCCACCGCGGCGCTGCACCTGATCGGCCCGGGCCAGGCGGTCTGGGCGCAGGTGTCGCCGGGCAATGCCGCCTCGCTGCGCGCCGTACTCGCCGCCGGCTACCGGCCGGTCGGGGCCGAGGCGCTCTTCGTGGCGTCCGGATGATCATGGGGATTCACCGGCCCCGACCGGCGAATCCCCGTGATCATCAGCTGGTGGCGTCGTCCAGGACGAACGTGACCTGCAGGTTGACCACGTAGTCGACGATCTGACCGTTGTCGAGGCGGACCCGCTGCTCCTTTACCCAAGCGCCCTCGACGTTGCGCAGGGTCTGCGCGGCCCTGGCGATGCCAGTCTGGATGGCGTCCTCGAAGCTCGTCGACGACGTCGCGCTGATCTCGGTGATGCGGGCTACTGACATGCGTCCTCCAGGTTCGACGGGTATCGGCTGCTGCCTACCCCCGCCGCACCGGCCCAAACCGCCGCCTCAGAGGGCGGGCACCCAGACCGCCCGCGGCGTACCCCAGTTGCCTGCCGCGTCCCTGCCCTGGATGTAGACCAGTTGCGTGCTGGCCGTGCGCTGGATGTCGGCCTGCAGCGTCACCGACGTACCGGAGCCGGACACCGTCATGGTCCTGGGGATGCCGCCGACGACGACCCGACCGGCGGTGACGTTCTGCGCGGCCGGCCGGCCGACGCCGCGGGTGCCGTACGCCGCGTCGTTCGCCGTCGCGGTGACCCGGGCGAGGTTCGGGTTACCGGCCAGCGGGTCGGTCGACGCCGCGGTGACCGTCGGGCCGAGGGCCATGACGTACGGCTGTCGGGCGGCCTTCATGCCGTAGAGCAGGGCGTCCCGGTTGAGGTTCCAGAACGTCTCCTGGCACGTGTAGGCCGGGTGGAACCCGCTGCACGAGCCGAACTCCGGGCCGATCTCGTAGGTGAACGATGCGATGCCCAGTTGCTCGTAGGCGAAGTCGTCGGTGGAACCGGAGACCTGGTACAGGATCTCGTCCGGCTCGCCGGTCTCGTAGCCGTTGTAGTTGCTCATCCGGAAGCCCATCGAGCGCAGCCCGGCGTCGTTCGGCGTGTGCCGCTGGTCGCCGTACGGGAAGAGCACCAGGTTGCTGTAGGAGTGCATGCTGATCATCGCGCCGCGCGTATTGCGAGGTGCCGGATCGGACGGGTTCGGGCCGCGCTGGTCGCGGAACAGGTCCCGCAGCAGGTCCTGCACCGCTGCGGTCTCCGGTTCCGAGGCCGCGGACGGACCGCGGTAGGTCAGGTTGCACTGGTTGGTACTCGTGCCCGGTCCGCCGAAGTTGCTGTCGAAGTTGCGATTGAGGTCGACACCGATCTGGGAGAACGAACCACCGCTGCAGTTGCTCGTGCGCTGGTGCTCGTTCTTGCGCTGCCAGGCGTCCGAGCCGTTGCCGAGGCCGTTCTCGGTGATTCCGTCCTGCACGAGCTCGACGCCGTCCGGGTTGAGCTGCGGGGCGATCCACACCTCGGTCAGGTTGAGCAGGCCGGTGACATCGGCGTCGACGCCGTACCCCCCGGTCAGGTAGGACAGTTCCCGCCAGGCGATCTCGCTGGTGGTCAGCTCCCGGGCGTGGATCTGCCCGGCCAGCAGGAAACGGGTCTTGTTGGTGTTCGGGGTCAGCTGGCAGCCGGCGGCCGCGTTCGCCGTCACGCACGCCACCTGCAGCGGGTTGGCGCCGGTGTAGGAGGTGCCGTAGTCGTAGACCCTGACCAGCTCCGGATAGGCGGTCTGCAGGTCGGACAGGAACGTCGTGAACGCGTCGTTCGTGCGGTAGCCGCCGTAGAACGTCTCGTACTCGTTGCCGTGCAACCGCGGCGGCAGTACGCCGTCCTGGTCCCCGGGCGCCGCGGTCCGGGCCGCGCTCACCTGCTGCTCGCGCACGATGGACACGTCGGTACGCCCCGCCAGTGCCTCGCGGAGCGAGCCCGGCCCGTGCACCAGCAGCAGTCCGCCGCCTCCGCCGTAGACGTCGTAGCCGGCGGCGATCAGGCGCTGGGCCAGCGCATCGAGAGTGCCCGACGTCGGCGCGACGGCGTACTGCACCATCGCCTCCGCGCTGGCCGCCGGTGGGGCGGCGATGGCGGCCGGGCCGAGTCCGGCGACGGTGAGCGCCGTGGCGGCCAGGGCGGCGGCGCAGCCGACTCGACGGGTTCGGTGAGAGCGCACGAGATCCTCCGCGGAAGGTCGATCCCCGACGAGCTGCGCACGCCGGGGCTGTCCCGCATCGGTGCGCGACCAGGAGCGTAGGGCTCGGCGGCATGACCCACCAGCCCCAGGCGGCTCAGTCGTGCGTGGCGTGCTCGTGCCCGCGGTGCCCGGTCGGTTCGAGCTGGAAGGTTGCGTGCGCGATCCCGAAGTCCAGCCGGACGCATCTGCCGAGCCGGTCCAGCAACGGACCGTGCGGCTGCCCCCAGGACTCGTCGACGACCACGTGCGCGGACAGCGCGGGCATCCCGCTCGTGATGACCCAGGCATGCACGTCGTGCACGTCCTCGACACCGTCCATCGCCATGATGTGGCGGCGCACCTCGGCCAGGTCCAGGTCCCGCGGCGCAGCCTCGAGCAGGACGTCGACGGACTCGCGGAACAGCCGCCAGGTGCGGGGCAGGATCAGGCCGGCGATGAGCAGGGAGGCCACGATGTCGGCCCGCTGCCAGCCGGTCGCTGCGATCACCAGCGCGGCGACCACGACGGCACCCGAGCCCAGCGCGTCGCCGAGCACCTCGAGGAAGGCTCCGCGCACGTTCAGGCCGGTACGGCGGACCGGGAACAGGATCCACAGCGAGACCAGGTTGCCCGCCAGTCCGGCCAGGCCGAACAGCAGCAGGGCCAGAGACGGCACGCTGGGCGGGTCGTCGATCCGGCGGATCGCCTCGACCAGCACGTAGCCGCCCACGGCGAAGAGCAAGATCGCGTTCCCGGCGGCGGCCAGCACCTCGAAGCGGTGGTTGCCGAACGTGCGGCGTCCTCGTACCGGACGTCCGGCTGCGATCGCCGCCGCCAGCGCCAGGGTCAGGCCGGCGACGTCGGTGAGCATGTGCCCGGCGTCGGCCAGCAGGGCCAGGGATCCGGTGACCGCGGCGCCGACGAGTTCGGCGATCAGCACGGTGATGGTGACGGCGAGCACGGCGGTCAGCCGGCCGCGTGATCCCCTCCCGGCGGGACGCATGCCCCCATGCGCATGTCCCGCTCCCACGACGTTCAGCCTACGGCCCGGACCGGATACCGGGTGGGTGCCCCGGCGTACAGTGGCCCCCGTGCATCCCCTGACGTGTTGACCGGAGGTACGCCGCTTCCGGCGGCTGCCCGCTGTCCCGTCGACCGTGAGTGAGACTTCTGTGATTGCCGCCGCCGCGCTGGAACTGCGCGCGGGTTCACGCATCCTGCTGACCGCCGACACGGTTCGGGTCCAACCCGGTGACCGGATCGGACTGGTCGGTCGCAACGGTGCCGGAAAGACGACGATGCTGCGCGCGCTGGCCGGCGAGAGCCTGCCGTACGCCGGGCGGATGGAGCGCTCCGGCGACGTGGGCTATCTTCCGCAGGATCCACGCACCGGCGACCTCGACGTGACTGCGGGGGACCGGGTGCTGTCTGCCCGCGGGCTGGACCGGCTGCTCGCCGACATGCAGAAGCTGCAGGTCGAGATGAGTGCCCTGGCCGACGACGAGGAGCGCGCCCGCGCGGTCCGCCGCTACGGCCAGCTCGAGGAGCGCTTCGCCGCCCTCGGGGGGTACGCCGCGGAGAGCGAGGCGGCCCGGATCTGCTCGAACCTCGGGCTCGCGGACCGGGTGCTCGGCCAACCCCTGCGCACCCTGTCCGGTGGGCAGCGCCGGCGCGTCGAGCTGGCCCGGATCCTGTTCAGCGACGCCGAGACCCTCCTCCTGGACGAGCCGACGAACCACCTCGATGCCGACTCCATCGCCTGGCTGCGCGACTTCCTGCGGGCCCACCGGGGTGGGCTGGTCGTGATCAGCCACGACGGTGACCTGCTCGGCCGGATCGTCAACAAGGTCTGGCATCTCGACGCCACCCGCTCCGAACTCGACGTCTACAACCTCGGCTGGTCGGACTACCTGCAGCAGCGCGAGACCGACGAACGGCGGCGCCGTCGGGAACGGGCCAACGCCGAGCGCAAGATCGACTCCCTGCGGACCCAGGCAGACAAGATGCGGGCCAAGGCGACCAAGGCACGGGCCGCGCACCAGATGGACCGGCGCGCCCAGCGACTGGCCGCCGGCCTGGAGGCCGTCCGGCAGTCGGACAAGGTGGCCAGGGTCCGGTTCCCGACCCCCGCCCACTGCGGACGGACGCCGCTGACCGCCACCGGGTTGTCCAAGAGCTACGGCTCGCTGGAGGTGTTCACCGACGTCGAGCTGGCCATCGACCGCGGCTCGCGGGTGGTCGTCCTCGGCCTCAACGGCGCCGGGAAGACCACCCTGCTGCGCATCCTCGGTGGGTTGGAGGCGGCCGACACAGGTTCGGTCGAGCCCGGCCACGGCCTCCGGTTGGGCTACTACGCGCAGGAACACGAGACCCTGGACACCGACCGCACCGTGTTGGAGAACATGCGCGCCGCCGCGCCGGAGACCACCGACGGTGAGCTGCGCCGGATCCTCGGCGCCTTCTTGTTCTCCGGTGAAGCGGCCGACCAGCCGGCCGGCACGCTGTCCGGTGGCGAGAAGACCCGCCTCGCCCTGGCCGGCCTGGTCTGCTCCGCGGCCAACGTCCTGCTGCTCGACGAGCCGACGAACAACCTCGACCCGGCCTCCCGGGAGCAGGTGCTGGGCGCGCTGGCGACCTACAGCGGGGCGGTTGTCCTGGTCACCCACGACGAGGGCGCGGTCAGGGCGCTCACGCCGGAGAAGGTGATCCTGCTGCCGGATGGGGTCGAGGACTCGTGGAGCGAGGAGTTCGCCGACCTGGTGGCGCTGGCCTGACGCTGACCGTCTCCGATGGGGCTGGGGTCGTCAGGTCAGCGGCGCGAGCAGGGCGACGGCGTACGCCGAGGCCGCCCCGATACCCAGCAGAGCCGGCCCGGCGGGCCGGCTCGGTCCGCCCGGCCGGGCCGGTGCCACCGCTCCGACGAGCAGCCACGGCAGTACCGGTAGCCACGCCACGGGGGACATCCGATCGGCCAGCAGGCCGGCGACGACGGCGCCGAGCACTCCGACGCTGCCGGCGACCAGGAAGGGCCAGCCCGGCGTGTTCCGCATCGATCGCGCCGACGCGACGAGGGCCGGCCCACCGAGCAGGAGCAACGCCACGACCGCGGCCGCGAGGCGTTCGGCGTACCCGGTGCTCCCACTGTCGGCCAGCGCGGCCGCGAGATCCGCGGTCCAGTCGTAGCCCGCCGAGGCGGCGACCAGGATCGGAACGAGGAAGCCGGCCGCCGCAGCCACGTTGAGCAGCGGCCGGCGGCGGACGAAGAACACGCAGACCACGCCGGCGCCGAGCAGCACCGCGGCGAAGCCGAACAGGCTCGCCGTCCCGAGCAGCAGGCCGGACAAGATCGCGACCCTGAGCCGCCGCGGGCCGCGCCGGCCGGGCTCGCTGCTC
>JACCSC010000209.1 GCA_013813215.1 Geodermatophilaceae bacterium
CGACTCGGGGTTCGGCCCTCACCATCCGCGGCCCGGCGTACGCCGTCGATGACCTCGAAGGTCATGGCGCTCGCTCGCCCCCGCCAACTACGGTCCGGATCGTGACCGCCGCCAGGCCCGTGGGGCAACTCTCGGAGCAGACGTTCACCCGACCGGTCGGTGAGCTGCTCCGCGACTGGCGGGAACGCCGCCGGCTGAGCCAGCTGGACCTGTCCCACTCCGTCGCCGTGTCGACCCGGCACCTCAGCTACGTCGAGACCGGCCGGTCCAAGCCGAGCCGGACGATGGTGCTGCGGCTCGCCGAGCACCTCGACGTACCGCTGCGCGATCGCAACCAGCTGCTCCTGTCGGCCGGGTTCGCGCCGGTCTACTCCGAGGCCGGCCTGCACTCCCCGCCGATGCTCGCCATCCGGGCCGCGGTGCGCAGCCTGCTGGCCGGACACGAACCCAACCCGGCGCTGGTCATGGACCGCTGGTGGAACGTCGTCGAGGCCAACGCGCCGGTCCGGATGATGCTGGCCACCGTCGACCCGGCGCTGACCCGCCCACCGGTGAACGTGCTGCGGCTGGCGCTGCACCCGGACGGGCTGGCGCCGCGGACGCTGAACCTGCCCGAGTTCCGCGCGCACCTGCTGCGTCGGCTCGAGCGGCAGGTGGCCGCGACGGCCGATCCCGAGCTGACCGACCTGCTGGTCGAGCTGCGCTCTTACCCCGGTGGTGACGCCGGCTTTGAAGTCCCCGAAACCGGCGAGGTCGTCGTGCCCTGGCGGATCGCGTACGAGGGGATGGAGGTGGCGTTGCTGAGCACGGTCGCGACCTTCGGCACGCCGCTGGACATCACGGTGGCTGAGCTGGTCATCGAGCTGTTCTTCCCGGCCGATCCGCGCAGTGCCGAGGTGCTGCGGGAACTTGCCGCGGCAGTTCCTCCCGCCCCGGAGTGACTCAGCCTTCGGGAACGCAGTCCAGCCACTCGTGGTACGCCGACAGCGTCACTCGGAAGTGCTGCAGGAACCCCTCGAGGCCGAGCAACTGGAACCGAAACGGCCAGGGATCGCAAAACCAGGCCGTCGAATCCCAGTCGAACCTTTCGTCGGCAGATGCCATCCAGAGGGAAACTTGTGCTGGAGTTGCGCGGATCCGCGTGCCGCCGACGTGGACGTCCTCGGCCATGGTCGGGTCGAGTTCAACACCGGCAAGCCCGGCCAACTCCAGAGGGAAGCGGGTTCGCATGGCGCCCGTGTCGACCAGACAGACCAGCGGCGTTGCCTCGAACCCGTCGAGCCACACGTCAACCATCGGCCGCGGCGAGAGCGATCCCGCTGTTGCCGCAGGGAACGATCTGAAGGGGAACCGCATCGTCGATTAGAACGGCGCCGCACCGAAGATGTCCGCGTCGGAGCCAGGCACGCGGAACAAGCCTTCCCCCGTCACGCCATGTTCGGTCAGCCAGGCGACGACTTTCGTGGGGGAGTCCGCGCCGACCAAGACCTCGTCGCCCTTCACGGCCACCCACTGCCCGATGTACGGCCGCATCGCCTCGACCAAGGCGTCCGGCGCTCGATCCGCCTTCGGCAGTCGGGTGTCTGGAACCGGTGCGGTGCGGCGGGCCGCCGGAAAGCCGAGTCGCTGCAGCACGCGCCGGGCCTGATGGGTGGTGAAGTCGGCGCGGTCGATGCCGGTGACCACAGCGATCGCCTGCTTCGGCGGGAAGCGCCGGCCACCGATGACGGAGAAGTGTTCGCGGATCGGGTCGGGCAGTTCGCGGGACAGCCGCTGCGCGACGGTATCGGCATCAAGCTCCACTGCATGCCCAGCGATGGTGAACGTCGTCAAGGCTCTCTCTCCTCTCCGTATTCTCTGATCTGTCTCTATAGAGTAGCGGCTCAGCGTGGCACCGCCGGGCGAGCCGGCTGGCTCCGTGGGGTGACGCGCCGGCCGGTTTCGGCACCTACGCTCGCAGCCGATGTCCGGCGGAGCGGATCGCGCAGGCAGGCGTCGGCGGACGTGGGACACGTGCGTCGGGGCGGCACAGCTCGCCGGCTTCCTCGTCGTACGGCGCCTGCTCGGCACCGCCCCCGCCGGCCGGCTGGTGAAGGCGCTCAGCGAGCGGGCACTGACGATCTTCCTCTGGCACCCAGAGCGCGCTGCTGCTCGTGGTCGTCGCCTCGGCGATCTGGTGGCCGCTGCCTGGTCTGGTCGGCGTGCCCGCATCGGAACTGTGGGTGGCGCAGCGGCTGGTGTGGTTCCCGGTCCTGACCGTGCTGACGCTCGCGTTCGTCGTCCTGAGTCACCGGGGCGGAAAACCCGTGGCCCGGTGGCCGGGGGGTCGTCCATGATGCGGCGCATGGGCATGTACCTGGTGCGTCGTGTCCGCGGCAGAGCCGCGGCGGGTCTGGGGTTATCACCAGCTCGGCGCTGACACCGCGGCCCGGATCGTCGCCGTGGCGGGCATCCGCCCGGGCGATCTGGTCGTGGACCTCGGGGCCGGCGCCGGGGCGTTGACCGCTCCGCTGGTGCGAGCCGGCGCTCGGGTGATCGCCATCGAGTTGCACCCGCGTCGAGCGGAGCAACTGCGGCGGCGCTTTCGGGATGCCGACGTCGAGGTGCAGGGCGCCGACCTCGCTCGATGCCGGCTGCCGGCCGAACCGTTCCGCGTCGTCGCGAACCCACCCTGGGCGCTGGCCGAGACGGTGCGCGCCCGGCTGCTGACCACGGCGCGGATGCGTCGGGCGGACCTGCTCGTCCCACGCTGGCTGGCCCGGCGCTGGGCTGCGGCCGATCCGCGGATCACGTTCGGGATCAGCGTCCGCGCGGAGGCCTTTCGCCCGGCGGCACCGACCGGAGCCGCCGTCGCCGTGCTCCGCCCGGGCCGTTCCCGCCGGCCGTGAGCGCGCTCAGGGGTAGAGCTTCTCGTCCCGGACCAGCATGTCGACGAACTGCGCGATCCGGCGGGCCCGGGTCTCCGGCCGCTTGGCGTTGTGGACGCGGTACAGGACGGCGTACCGGTTCGTGCTGTTCCACGTCGCCCACGCGGCGGCTGCCGCGGGGGTCGCCTCCAGCGCGGCCTGCAGATCCGGGGGCACCGTGGCCTTGCTCTGCGGGGCGTACGCCGCCGCCCACCGGCCGTCGGCCATCGCCTTGTCCACGGCGGCCTGCCCGGCCGGGCGCATCCGACCGGCCTCGATCAGCGCCGCGACCTTGTCCCGGTTGACCTGGGACCAGACGCTGCGCGGACCGCGCATGGTGAAGCGCTGCAGCCAGTACTCCCCGTCGTACGCCCCCTTCTGCCCGTCGATCCAGCCGTAGCACAGCGCGACGTCCAAGGCCTCGGCGTAGGACACCGTCGCCGAGGGCGTGCCCTTCCTCGCCAACTTGAGCCACACCGCCGGGTGCTCGGTGTGGTTGGCCGCCAGCCACTGCTCCCATGCCGCGGCGTCGGGAATGGTGAGGATCGGCTGCCCGTTCTTGCTCTCGACACCGGCGTCCACGTCACGGACGCTAGCGATCGGCACCGACGACGTTGGGATAACCCATGCTCTTCAGCCGCGCCAAGACCACCCTCATCGACGCCGACAAGGCGCTGCCGGGCCGCAGTCAGGCCATCCCGGTCCGCGGAACGCACGCGGTCAACGGCAACCCCACGGCGGCGCCGTTCCCCGAAGGCATGCAGACCGCGGTGTTCGGGCTGGGCTGCTTCTGGGGGGCCGAGCGGATCTTCTGGCAGACCCCCGGCGTCTACACGACCGCGGTCGGCTACGCCGGCGGCCACACCCCCAACCCCTCGTACGAGGAGGTCTGCTCGGCGCGCACCGGGCACACCGAGGCCGTGCTGGTCGTGTTCGATCCCGACGTGATCAGCTACGAGCAGTTGCTCGCGGTGTTCTGGGAGGGCCACGACCCCACCCAGGGCATGCGGCAAGGCAACGACATCGGCACGCAGTACCGCTCGGCGATCTACACCACCGACCCGTCGCAGGTCGAGGTCGTGGAGCGGACGCGGGCGGCGTACGGCGAGCGACTGCGGGCCGCCGGGTACGGCGAGATCAGCACCGAGATCGCCCCAGCCGGTGAGTTCTTCTACGCCG
>JACCSC010000227.1 GCA_013813215.1 Geodermatophilaceae bacterium
TGATGTACAGCGGGGTCGCCGGGAAGCGGGAGATCGCCGAGTCGGTGTACGGGCTCGTCCTGCCGCCCAAGGCGGCCACGTCGATGACGCAGGGACGGCTGGTGTTCTGGAGCAACGACCTGCTGCGTGAGCTGGTCGGGGACGGTTTCGCGACCCAGCAGCATGCGTCGCAGTTCCTCTGGGAAGCCAAGGACCAGGCGGTCGCGGCGCGGTAGGGCCGTTCGTTGACGGCGTAAAGCCGTCGGCAAACCCGACCTCAGGCGGGGCCGAGTCGCCTATGTGTGCGCCTCGATAGCAGCGACGACGGAGCCCGCCAGCCGGCGCACAGTTCCCGCCACCGACGGGTCGGGAGACGCGAAGGCCTCGGCCTGCCGCGCCACTACGTCCCCGACCTCAGCCCAGGCGATCCACGCAAACACCTCGGGGATGCGCGCGACCATCTCGGCGTAGTCGAGGTCGTGGTCGACAGCGCCGGCCAGGACGTCGCCGAGCTGGTGACCGACCCTCGGCCTCTCGCACCGCGGTGACGTACTGCTTCGCCAGCTGCCGCGGCCCGAACGAGTTCGCGCGCAGCCCCTTGAGCTCGACCAGGGTGTAGGCATTCGCCGAGCGGATCAACGCATCGGGTTGGACCACCAACTGCTTGCCGCGAGCGGTGGCCGACGGATTGAGCCGCACCTCATCCAGAATCGAGACGGCGGCGGACTCGATCTCCTCCGCGGCTCTACGGCGGGCAGCGTCGGCTCCGTGCGCCGCCCGGAGGACGCCGCCCAAGAATGCGTCCCGCGGTAGAAAGTCCAGGGCCTGCAGGACCTCGGCGGTGAGCACGTTCTCTCTGCCGCAGCCACCGTCTCGGTAACGGAGGAGGTTGGCGCCACCCTCCCAGGACACTTCTTGTAGCAGTCGGCCGATCGCAGATGGATTCACTTTCGGCGCTGCTGCCGCCTTGCCGTACAGCTCAATCATCGCTTTCCCCTGGGCACGGGAGCCGCGCGGAATTCTGCGTAAGCAACGGTCAACCGGTCCTTGTCCGGCCTCTCGGTGTGTGCCCGCGGCAGGCTCATGAGCGGTTGGTCATGCCGACCCTGGAGTCCGTACCGCAGCATGGGTCCGTCCACCTCGGCCAGGATGTCGGTCCGGATTTCCACGATGAGGTCCGGCCGGATGCCGAGGATGTGGGCGTCGTACGCCGCATGGTGGATTTTGCACAGGGACAGGCCGTTACTGACCACGGGCTGACCGTCCTCGGCGCTGTCGGCCACGATGTGCGCAGCATCCAGCAGCTGGGCATGGCCCAGTGAGCAGACAGCGCACCGCTGCTCATAGGCCCTGAGCACCGTGGCGCGGAAGAGCGGCTGGTGCAGGCGCTGCTTGGTCTCACGCAGGAGGTAGCGCCGCAGCTCGGTCTCGACCGGACTGGCGTACGGCGCGACCTCGCGGAATGCCTCGTGTACGACGACGAACCGGTACTCCTCCGGCTCCTCGCGCAGCAGGTAAACGGGGTAGACCGGCTGATAGAAGGCCCGGCCGACGCCGAAGAGCCAGATCAACGGTGACTGCATCTGCATCGCGGCCCGGAGTGCCCGATTGTCCGCATGCTGGGGATCTTGACCTCGCCAGTTGTAGCGCGGCAGCCCGTCGGGCCCCACGCCGTCGGCGTACGGGCTGCCGTCCTTCGTCACGATGGTGAGGGCGGCGGCGAGTCCGGCCGGCTTCCAGATGCCCGTCTGCGTCGAGATCAGCCGATACGGCGCCCCGTCGAAGGTGAAGTCGCCGAGCTCCTCGCGGCTGATCGGTCGGGATCCGTCGTGGGTGCGCACGGTGATCCAGGCCATCGCCTCGCGTCGCAGGCGTGCCTCGCGTTCGCTGTCCATGGTCCCCCTCGGTGCTGTCAGTCTGTCGACTGCGAGGACTGGCCGCCACGGCGAGCGTCCTGAGGTTGGCCATGAGTGCATATTCACGGGTTCGGCCCCAACCCAAACTCATGATCATGGGCCGTCGGCGCAGCTATGCGGACGTCCCTCGTGGCACGACCCATTCGGTGGGCTGCCCGGTCACCTGGGCGACGAGGTCGTAGTCGGCGTCGTAGTGCAGAAGAGTCACCGCATGACGTTCGGCGGTGGCAGCGATCAACAAGTCGGGGATCGACGCCGCCCGATGGGTTCCTCGGCTTGCCAGGTCGCCCTGGACGGTGGCGGCCCGGTCCCACACCTCGTCGGGCATCGACAGCCATTCCAAGCCGCTGCGCTGCAACCGCAGCCTGCGGTGGTCGGCCGCAGACCTGGTGGAGTACAGCATCTCCAGGTCGACGACACCGCAGGTGGCGATGAGGCCGAGCTCCACGAGGGGGGAGAGCCGCTGGTTCACCGGCGCGAGATGTAGGCGCGCCCAGACGCTCGTGTCCGCGAGGTAGCGAGCTATTGCCACGCTCCCTCCATGACCTCCGGATCTTGGAGGTCAGGCAGCCCGCCCGTGCGCAACAGCTCGAGGTGCTCGCGGCGCCGCGCCGCGGCGACCGCCTCGACCAACGCCCGGTGCACGGTGTCCTTCTTGGTCCGGGTACCGAGCACCGCTCTCGCCTGGGCCAAAAGGTCGTCGTCGATGTCGATGAGAGTTTTCACCACATCTCCTCTACGCATATATAGGTACGAGCCCAAGCGTATACATCGCGCCAGCTCCTTCCCGTCCGGTCGTTCGAGCAGCTGAGCTGGCAGGGTCAGACCGCGATGACGTCCACGATGCCGTCGAGTCCTGCGAAGTCGTCGGGATTCCTCGTGCACAACGGCAGGCCGGCGGCGCAGGCGGTGGCAGCGATCAGCAGGTCGACGGCGCGGGCGCCTCGAGCCGCACGGCCAGCATCGCTGACGGCGGCGTACACCCGGCCGTACGCGCGGGCAGCCTCACCATCGAAAAGCGAGGACGTCGAAGGCCGCCTCCGTTCGCTGCAGCCGGTCTTGGCGAACCGCTCGCTCGCCCGCGGTCGCGGCCGCATGGGGACCGGCGGCTAGCTCGGCCATCGTGATGGCGGTGACGGCCAACTCCAGCGGCAGCGACGACGGTTCGAGGCGGTCCAGGTCGATCACCACGGAGCAAGATCCGCTGGATCGGGTCGAGATGTGTGAGGCTGTCAGCGCTAGCGGGCATGGCGACGGCGCCGCCGTCCACCGGCGTGCTCCCATCGATGACGCCCATCGTCCCGCCTGACGTGGGGGTCGGACGTGCTGACGGTCCACCGGGCTGAGCGGTCCGTACACCTCGCCGACGCGCTGGCGCAGGTCCTCGAGAACGCGCTGGCGGACCCGTTCACTGCCGAGGTCATCGCGGTCCCGGCCAAGGGCATCGAGCGGTGGCTCACCCAGCGCCTGTCGACCGTCCTCGGCGCCGAGGCCATGGACGGCGTCGCCGCGAACATCCAGTTCCCCAGTCCCACCCGCCTGGTCGACGAAGCCATCGCTGCAGCGAGTGGCATCGATCCCGACGACGATCCCTGGGCCGGACCGCGCCAGCTGTGGACCCTGCTCGACGTCATCGACACCCACCTCGACGAAGCCTGGTCCGCCGTCCTGAAGGCGCACCTCACCGGCGATCACCGCATTACCCGGCGGTACGCGACGGCGGCCCACGTGGTCGACCTGTGGCGGAGGTACGCCGCCGAGCGACCGCAGATGCTCGTCGACTGGGCCGCGGGTCGTGACACCGACGGGGCCGGTCGTGCCCTGCCCGCCGACCTGGGGTGGCAGCCCGAGCTCTGGCGTCGGCTGCGGTTGAGGTTGGGCACGGCCAGTCCGCCCGAACGGCTGACCGCCGCTGCCGAGCACCTGCGCCGGAGTCCAGAGGTCAGCGACCTCCCCGAGCGGTTCTCCCTGTTCGGCCCCACCAGGCTGAGCACCGAGCAACTTCAGATCCTGGATGCCCTGGCGGTGCACCGCGACGTACATCTCTGGCTCCCGCACCCGAGCCCGGCGATGTGGACCGCCCTCACCGGCCGCCTGGCGCCGGTACGGCGGCGTGCGGACGAGAGTGCCGTCGCGGTGCAGCACCGGCTGCTCGCCAGCCTGGCACGGGACACCCGCGAGCTGCAGCAGCGGCTGTCCCCGCTCGCGGGCGCGGACCTCCACCACGGCGCCGTAGCCGCGCCGACCTCGCTGCTGCAGCACCTGCAGGCCGACCTGAGAGACGATCGTCCTCCCGAGCACACCGCTACCGCGGATGGCACCGTCCAGGTGCACGCCTGCCACGGAGCCCCTCGGCAGGTCGAGGTGCTGCGCGAGGCCTTGCTGCACCTATTTCAACGCGACCCGTCGCTCGAGCCGCGCGACGTGCTGGTCATGTGCCCGGACGTCGAGGCGTACGCCCCGTTGGTCCGCGCTGCGTTCGGCCAGGGCGACGCCGGCGGGCACCCCGGACACCGGCTACGGGTGCGCCTGGCCGACCGGGCCCTGCGGCAGACCAACCCGCTGCTGGACACGGTCGCGAGGCTGCTCGACCTCGCCGACGGCCGGGTGACGGCGAGCCAGGTACTCGACCTGGCGGCCCAGGGGCCGGTCCGCCGCCTGTTCGGCTTCCACGACGACGACCTGGAGCAACTCCAGACGTGGGCCACCACCAGCGGCGTCCGGTGGGGGATCAAGCTGCGCCAACGGACAGTTTTCGGCCTGCCCGGCGTACGGCAGAACACCTGGACGACCGGCCTGGACCGGGTGCTGCTCGGCGTCACCGCCGACGAGACCGACCTCGCCTGGCTCGGCGACGCGCTCCCGCTGGACGACGTCGACTCCGGCGACATCGACCTCGCGGGCCGGCTGGCCGAGTTGGTCGACCGGCTCGAAGCCGTCCTCTGGCGGCTGCGCGGACCGCAGCCGGC
>JACCSC010000465.1 GCA_013813215.1 Geodermatophilaceae bacterium
ACCACGCCGCGGACGACCACGCCGCGGACGACCACGCCGCGGACGACCACGCCGCGGACGACCACGCCGCGCAAGGCGAGCACCCGCCAGGCCAGCACCACCAGCTGACGCTGCACCAACAGACGCACACCACCACGAGCCCCCGCCGCACCGGCGGGGGCTCGTGCTGTTCCGGCACACCGTCTGCGTCGACCGAGCCGCTCGGCGGGCGTAGCGGCGTACGCTCTGCGCGTGGACGTTCTCACCGCCATGCTGGGCGACCTCATCGAGTTGGGCACGCTGGCGATCGGCGTCTGGGCGTTCGTCGACGCGCTGATGCGCGCCACGCCGCTCTACACCGCCGCGGACAAGCTGACCAAACCCGCCTGGCTGGGGATCACCGGTGGCGCCGCCGCCGTCGCGCTGCTCACCGACACTGTCGGCATCTTCGGCCTCGTGGCCCTGGTCGCCTCGATCGTCTACCTCGTCGACGTCCGACCGGCCCTGCGCGCCGTCCAGCGCGGCAACCCCTGGTAGGTGCACGCTCACTTCCGCACCGAACGCCTCGATCTGGCCGACGCCACCCTCCGCGAGTGGGACGCCGTCGTCCTGGCCAGCGACCCGGAGCAGGGCGTGGTGCTCGACCGGTCGGCGTTCTATCCCGGTGGCGGCGGTCAGCCGCCCGACCACGGCGTCCTGCTGTGGGGCGGCGTCCAGACCCGGATCGTCGGCACCCGGCGCGGTGAGGACCAGTGGCTCATCCCCGCCGAGGACGACCCGCTGCCGCCGGTTGGGACCGCGGTGCGGGGGGCGATCGAGGACGAACGCCGCAGCGCGCTGATGCGCACCCATTCCGGGCTGCACTTGCTGTGCGGGGTGGTGTTCCGCGACTTCGGGGCGCTGGTCACCGGCGGCAACATGGAGCCGCTGACCGCGCGGATGGACTTCGACCTGCCCGAGGTGCCGCCGGATTTCAAGGACCGGATCGCCGCGGCGTGCCAGGCCGAAGTGACCGCCGATCGGGCGATCCGGGTGGAGAGCCTGCCGCGAGACCAGGCGTTCGCGATCCCGGACATCATCCGTACAGCGACCAACCTGGTGCCGCCCGAACTCGAGGTGGTCCGCATCGTCGACATCGTGGGCCTGGATGTGCAGGCCGACGGCGGCACCCACGTCGCCTCAACGAAGCAGATCGGGCGGATCGAAGTCGTCAAGGTGGAGAGCAAGGGCAAGGCCAACCGGCGGCTGCGGATCAAGCTGGCGTGAGCACCGCCCTCGGCCTGAAGCTCCGCCTCGGGGACATCACCGAGGAGATGGCCGACGTGATCGTCAACGCGGCCAACCCGGGGCTACTCGGCGGCGGCGGGGTGGACGGCGCGATCCACCGGGCGGGCGGTCCCGAGATCCTGGCCGAGTGCCGCCAGCGAAAGAAGGAGCTGCCCGGCGGGCAGTTGCCGCGCGGTCAGGCCGTGGCCACGACGGCGGGGCGACTGTGGGCGCGGTGGGTGATCCACACTGCGGGGCCGATCTGGTCGGCCGCTGAGGATCGATCCGCCGTACTCGCCAGCTGCTACACCGAGTCGCTGCGACTCGCCAACGACCTCGGGGCCACATCCATCGCCTTCCCCGCCATCTCGGCCGGCGTCTACGGCTGGCCGCTGGAGGACGCGGCGCGGATCGCGATCAGTTCGGTGCGTTCGGTGCCGCGGGGGTCGGTGGCCGAGGTGCGGTTCGTGCTCTTCGGGTCGGCGGCGTACGAGACGTTCCGGTCCGCGCTCTGAGGTACACCTTGCGTACGGCGAAGATCTCCCGCAGCTCGGCCTGCACCTGGCCGAAGAACTCCTCGCGGTAGACCGGGTCGGACAGGGCCGTCACGAGGAACTGCAAGCCGCCGACCGTGCCGATGAAGATCGCGGTGAGGAGCAGCTCGCGGGTCAGCACGATCTCCCCACCGGCCACGGACACCGTCGGCCCGATCGGCACTGGGTCGCGGCCCACCCATTGGGCGAACGTCGGCGGTCCCACCGTCAGCAGGCCGAGCAGGGTGTAGAACACGGCCACCACGAGGCTGACCAGCAGTGCCTGCACGCCCTGGCTGACCACGAGCATCAACTCGATGTTGAACCGCTCGCTGCGCCGCAGCGGCAGGCGCTCGGTCAGCGGCTCGTCGTCGGCCGGTACGGCGTCCGCGGCCGGCGTCCCCGCGCAGAGCGTGCGGACCGCGGCCCAGGACTCGAAGCGCTCCAGGTTGCCCACCTCGTGCGGCAGCCGGAGCACCACGAAGGCTCCACCGAGGGCGGCGAAGAGAGCTAGCACGAGGAGGAAGTACGGCGTCGGGATCTCCGCCGACACCTTCCACATCTCGGCGTTCAAGAACATGAAGATGCTGAACAGCAACAGAGTCGGCATGGTCCGGCCGACGATGTAGGTGACGTACCTGAACTGCTCGACCATCACGTCGAGGGACCAGCGGGCCATCGGTAGCACGGCGTATGACGTACCGAAGTAGACGAGCACGAGCACCGCGACGTTGACGGCCAGCAGGGTCAGCGCCTGGGCCACCTGGCCGCCGAAGACCAGGGGGAGCAGCGGCGGCACGACGAGGAAGGCGGCGATCTCGGGGCTGCCGAAGCGGTCCGGGACTTGGAACGGGCGGCGCCCCCGCGCGCGGTTGACCAGGATGAGCACCGCGAGGGTGATCCCGGCGGCAGCCACGAAGGTGAGGACGTTCTGCCACCAGGAGAAGCGCAGGTTCAGCCCGCCGGTGAGTTCGGCCAGGAAGACCAGGATGAGCAGCGGGGCCGCTCGGTTGAGCACATCGCGGGTGGCGCTGTAGTCGACGATGACGTGCGGCGCGCCCCGGCGTACCAGCCAGCGCTCGATCTCGG
>JACCSC010000248.1 GCA_013813215.1 Geodermatophilaceae bacterium
GCAATCTGGAGGGTGCATGGCTAGCATCGTCAAGCGACCGAATGGGCAGTGGCGAGCGCGATACCGCGACCTCGCCGGGCACGAGCATGCTCGTCACTTCCGGCGCAAGGTCGACGCGACCCGCTGGTTGGACTCGGTGGCCGCCGCGGTCGAGGCAGGGACCTACGTGGACCCGGACGCTGGAAGGAGCACGCTGGCGGAGTACGCGCCGTTGTGGCTGACCCGCCAGGTACACCTCAAGCCCTCGACTCGATCCCGCTACGCCGCTCTCATGCGCTGTCACATCGTCCCGACGTTCGGTGCCCTTCCGCTGGCCAAGATCGAGCGCTCGGCGGTAGCGGCCTGGGTCTTGGTCATGATCGACGCCGGACTTGCTGGTCCGACCGTTCGTCACGCCCACCGGGTCCTGCACATGATCCTGAACGCGGCGGTGGATGACGGCCGGCTCGCGCGGAATCCAGCATCGCGGGTCAAGCTGCCTCGTGATCGCCGGCGAGAGAAGCGGTTCCTAACCCACCCCGAGGTGGCGGCACTTGCCGACGCCGCTGGCCCGGACCGACTGGTCGTCCTGGTACTCGCCTATTGCGGTCTGCGCTTCGGGGAGCTGGCCGCGCTCCGGGTACGCAACGTCGACCCGCTGCGCCGGCGGCTGCAGATCCAGGAGTCAGCGACCGAGGTCGACGGGACGATGGTCTTCGGCACGCCGAAGTCGCACCAGTGCCGATCCGTCCCCGTTCCCCGGTCATTGATCGACGAGCTGGCCGCAGCCTGTGCGGGCAAGGCACCCTCCGATCTCGTGTTCACCGCGCCGCAGGGGGGTGTGCTGTGGCTTCGCAACTGGCGGCGACGGGTCTTCGATTCGGCCGTCACGGCGGCCGGGCTGGGCGAGCTGACGCCGCACGAGCTGCGGCACACGGCGGCGAGCCTCGCGGTGGCCGCCGGTGCCAACGTCAAGGCCGTACAGCGGATGTTGGGACACGCCAGCGCGGCGATGACCCTCGACGTGTACTCCGGCCTGTTCGACGACGACCTCGACGCCGTAGCCGACCGCTTGGATGCCGCTGCCCGCGCGGCACGCGAGCTTTCAGCGAGCCAACGGCAGTCAGTCAGCGGCCACGTGATCACCATGCCGCGCTAGACCGTTTCGCAACCTAAGTTGCGCACCCACGATCCGGCAACGTATGTTGGAGGCGGTGGAGCCGCTGATCGTCGCCAGCGCTCGCAAACATGGCATCGCCGACGACGACATCCTCCACGCCTTCAACCACCCGGTCCGCTACGAGGTCCTCGATGACGGATTCGTGATGATCGTCGGACCCACCCGTTCCGCCCAGCTGATCGAGCTTGGGTTGATAGACACCGACCACGGCCCGGTCATCGTGCACGCCATGACAGCCCGGAGAAAGTACTTGAGGTGATGACCATGCCCCGTAGCCTGCAGGAGATCCTCGACCACGCCGACGAGCTGGCACGCCGCTTCGAGGACCACGATCGGGCAGACGTCCGCGACGCAGCGCCTTTGCGGGCCATCCGCGACGCCGTAACCGGGCGCGCTGCCAACGAGCGGCGCGTCGCCGAAACGGTCGCCACAGCCCGCGAGGCCGGCGTCTCCTGGTCCGCTATCGGCGCCATGCTGGGCACCTCGGGCGAGGCAGCCCGCAAGCGCTACAGCGGACACCACGCCAAGACCGGGTAGCGCGACCACGCCACGCACTCAGCGCCGCGTTCAGCCGGGGATCCGCGTACCGGACGCCCCCGCAACCGCAGGTCGTGTCCTCCCTTGGCTCGAGACCCCGGGCGCGCACTGCCACCGGCGACGATCGTAGTCAGGGCCCCGTCCCGGAGGAGGTTCTCCAGGGGACGGCGGAGTCATCGCGTTCGAACTCCTCGACCAGAGCCGAAGCGTCGGCCTCGGTCAACCGTTGCCAGCTCGCGGTGGTGCAGGTGCGCTGTTCCCAGTCCGTTTCCCGATCACGCTCTCGCTGCCGTCAAGGGCCTGCCACGAGACTGAGCGCAGTGGATCCCACACACAGCCTGCCTGACCGAACCCGTGGGTCTAGCTAGCTGCCCGCCACCGCCGAGCGGTAGGCGGTCCGAGGGCGGCGAGCAACGGGTCAGCCGAGCGAGTCGCGGACCGCGTGCGGACTTCTTGCGGACTGAGTGCGGACTGAAGGGCATCCGGGCCCTCCGAGTCCGAACCCCGGAAATGGAAAAGCCCTGGCCAGAAGCCACTTTCTCGAGTGGAGCTGAGGGGACTCGAACCCCTGACCCCCACACTGCCAGTGTGGTGCGCTACCAGCTGCGCCACAGCCCCTTGAACCGAAGGCCACCCTACAGCGCGACCGGAGGCACCGCTCAGGCCGTCACCGGCGCACGAGCCCGGCCCCGCAGAAGCAGCCGCCCAGCCCCGAGGACGACCCCTAGCCCCAGGCCCACGGACACGGTGACGGCGAGCCGCGTCAGCCAGTCCGAACCGGCCGACGGCACCTGGGAGTTCCACAGCACGCTCACGTCGGACAGACCCTGCAGCAGGACCAGCCAGCCGGCGATACCCGCCAGGTACACCACCGTGCTGGTCCCCCCCGGACCGAGCGCCAGCTCGCCCACGTCAGCAGGGCCGCCACGACCGTGGGCAGCGCCGCCGCGGTGACGGCGTACACGGGCGATTCGGCCGGTACGGGAGACGTCGCGAGGTGTCCGGCTTCGGCGACCACCGCGAGGCCGAGCAGCACCACCAACGGACGTTGCCACCGCGCACGACCGGCGACGGCCAGGCCCACCACGATCAGTCCGACGCCCAGCACCGTCGAGGGCAGGGACGACGGCGGTGGGTACCAGGTGAGCGTCCCCGCGACGAGCATCGGCTGCCCGTCGTAGACCAGCGGCACCTCCCAGGAGGCGATCAGGTGCTCCGCCGTGGGATCGGCCTGGACCGCCGGCGGCAATTGCGAACCCATCCAGTGCGTGCGGTGGTCGTGCCACTCGTACGTCGGCGTGTCCGACACCGACGTCCACTCCGGCGCCGCGCTCGGGTCGGCTTCCGGCGGCAGCTCGGTGTCTCCGCTGAGCGAGACATTCAGGTACGTCGCCGGACTCCGGGTGTTGCGCTGCACCCCGTCGGCCTCGATGCGCAGGTAGGGCTCGTCGGAGTAGCCCGGCACCAGCAGTTCGCCCGCGCCGTCGTTCGTCACGCGCAGCCGCTCGCCGTCGGCCGACAGCGACACGTCGAGTCCGGGGACGACCCGACTGACCGACGTGATCACCGCTGCATAGTTCGACGGCTCGGGGCCGCCGCCGACGTGGGCCGAGGCGGGACCAGCGGGTATGACGGCGAGTGCCACCGCGACACCCGCCATCGCGAGCGCTCGGCGCACGGTCACATGATCAGCGGAAGGTCGTGGACTATGTCGTCAGGGCTGCTGCCGCCGACGTAGATGACCCGCGCCAGGTCGTCCGGCCCGTACAGCTGCAGCGACGCCGAGTGGCTGCGCCCCATGTCCTGCGCCACTGTCACCTTGGCCGCCCGCTGGGCGGCCTCCACCTCCGCGAGCGTCCCGGTGAGCCCGACGAAGCCGTTGGGCAGGTCGGTGTCGAAGTGATCGAGGAACTCGGTCAGCACCGGGCCGGTGTCAGTCGCCGGGTCGGTGGTCACGAACACCACCCGGACGTCGCCGGCCAGCTCCGCCGGCAGCTCCCTGATGGCCACGGCGAGGTCGGCCATCGTCGTGGGACAGATGTCCGGGCACGTGGTGTAGCCGAAGAACAGGAACGTCGGCCGGCCCTCCGTCTCGGTCAGGAAGTCGTACGCCGTACCGCTGTCGTCGGTGAGCGTGAACTCGGGACGCGGCAGCGGCACCGCCAGCTGCAGGCCCCGTAGCGCCCCGGAGTCCGCGGACACCGAGGCCGGCGGGCCGTCGGCGGTTGCCGACTCGTCGGGAGAGCTGCAGCCGGTCAGCACCAGCGCCGCCAGTGCGGCGCTGAGCAGCAGACGTCTCACAGTCGCCCTCCAGGCGGATCGGTTCCGATCGCGAGCACGGGGACCAGCGCCCTCAGCTCACCCGCGCGGGCGAAGGTGAGCACCAGGGTCACCGTCTCCCCCGGGGCCAGTATCGCCGTCGGCGCCTCGAGCATGGCGTGCCCATGGCCCGGGGCGAGCCGGACCGTGCTCGACGGCTCGATCAGCAACTGCCCACCGGCGTGGTGGCCGGGCGCCCCGGGCAGGTCGTGCAGGCTCACCGTCGGCGCCGCCGCAGTGGTCACACGGACCAGTTCATCGGCGTCGGAGCCGGCGTTGCGGATGGTGAAGTACGCCGCCGCGTTCGCTGGTGATGCCGGCTCGCGGACGTACGCGTCGTCGACCGAGATCTCACCGGCGGAGACCGCACCGGCCGGCAACGGATCGGCGGCCTGACCGGAGCGGCCGAGGAGGACGGCGGCCGAGATCGCGGCCACGGCGAGGACGACGACGCTCACCCGCGCCGCCCCGACCCTCCCGGTCCGTTCGGTGCCCACCCGCCTCCTTCGCCGTCCCCACGGTACGTCGCCTGCCCCCCGGAACTACGCAGTGCGAGCCCTCCTGGTTCGCCCGTCGGCTTGAACCGCACCCACCCCGACCGCGCAGAAAACTGGAACGCCGGATCAACGCGACCTTCGGCGCGGGCGCCGCCTCGTCCCGGGCCGCCTGGAGCGACGTCGTCGAGGCGGGCGGTCGGCCCCGCCTAGGCTCTGCCTGATGGCCTCGGCAGGGGGCCGCGAGGAACCGGAGCCGTCGTGGCGCGCAGCAAGTTCACCCTGAAGGACCAGAGCTTCTTCGAGATGTTCAGCGCGTCGGCGGACAACCTGGTCGCCGCGATGGAGACGTTCGCGAAGTTCGTCAGTGACACCGCCAACCGCGAGGAACTCGGTCAGCTGCTGCGCGACCACGAGCACGCGGGCGACTCGGTCACCCACCAGATCTACCGGCAGCTCAACTCCAGTTTCGTGACGCCGTTCGACCGCGAGGACATCTACCGGCTGGCCGGCAACCTCGACGACGTCATGGACTTCGTCGAGGCCGCCGCCGACCTGATCGTCCTGACCGGGCTCGGGACGCTACCCGGCGAGATGAACCAGCAGGTCGAACTCCTGCAGCGGGCCGCGCAGACCACCGCCGAGGCGATGCCGAAGCTCAAGACCATGAAGAACCTCTCCGACTACTGGATCGAGGTCAACCGGCTGGAGAACGAGGCCGACAAGGTCTATCGGCGGCTGGTGTCCCGCCTGTACGGCGGGGAGTACGAGGCGTTGGAGGTCATGAAGCTCAAGGAGGTGGCCGATCAGCTGGAGGAGGCCGCCGACGCCTTCGAGCACATCGCCAACGTCGTGGAGTCGATTGCGGTCAAGGAGAGCTGACCGGGACAGCCGGGCCGGTCACTCCGGGGACAGGCCGAGGGCTGCCTCCACGCGCAGCACGCTGGCGTCCCGGTCCTCACCGCTGATCCGGAGCAGATCGATGGCGCACGCGCGCAGCTGGCCGATCATCAGCACGGCAGGGAACGCCGGGTTCCCGGCGAGTAGTGCCGCCGCGGCCCGGACCGCGTCCAGCACCGATTCCTGCGCCGGTCGAAGGGGCTCCCCTACCGCGTCCGCCGGGGCATGCAGCGCCACCGTCAGGGCGGCCGCGGTGGCGCGGACCGCCTTGGCGAGCCGCCTCACCGCGTCGGCCAGTTGCGGATCACCCCGCGCTGAGCGGGTGGTGATCGTGACCGCGAGGCGGGACAGCACCCGCACGTTGCGTACCAGGTAGTCGACCTGCTCGGAGGCTGCCTCGATGGCGTCGACGCGCGCCAATCGTTCCCGCCGGCGCAGATCGACCCACAACGCTTCGCGCGCCGCGGCCACCTCCTGGCGCAGGTCCTCGACGCCCGCGTCGGCTTGCCGGGCACGGCCCAGGACATCGCGGGCCGCCTCGAGGCCGTTGACCTCGACGGCCGCGGCCGAGTCCTCGACGACGGCGGCGGCCTCGTCCAGCACATGCAGCGTCCGGGACACCAGACTGGCCAGCGGATCGCGCGGTCGGGACAGCTGGGAGGCGACCAGCGCGACCGCCCCGCCGACCAGGGCGTCGATGAACCGGACGGGTACGAGCGAGTCGGTCGGCGGGGCGATCACGGCGACGTAGAGCGCGGAGATGGTCGCCTGCACCGAGAGCAGGCCACCGGCCCCAAAGGCCACGGTGACCGTGCTGACCAACAGGACCACGACGACGATGGCCGCTATCGACCGGGTGCCGAGGAAGGCGACGACGAGGTCGGCGGCCAGCACGCCGCCGGCGACGCCCAACAGGATCTCGACGGTGCGACCGATCCGTTCGCCGCGGGCCTGCCCGAGCACGATGAGCGCCGCCGCCGGGGCGAAGAACGGCTGGACGTGCCCCAGCAGCTCCGTGGCGACGAACCAGGCCAGGGTCGCCGCGGCGGCGCTCTCG
>JACCSC010000259.1 GCA_013813215.1 Geodermatophilaceae bacterium
CGCCGGCGTGCCGGTCACCGTGGCCTCACACGGCGTCGGATCGGCCGGGGCCGCCGTGTGCTTCGAGGAGCTGCTACGGGCCGGCGTAAGGCGAATCGTCCGGGCCGGCACCGCGGGCGGCCTGCAGCCCGACATCGGCGACGGCGACCTGGTGGTGGCCACGGGGGCGGTCCGGGACGAGGGCACGTCGGTCCGGCTCGTCCCGGCGGAGTACCCGGCGCTCGCCGATCCGGGCCTTTTCGCCAGCCTGACCACGGCCGCCGGGGACGCGCACCGGGGCATCGTGCTGACCAGCGACCTGTTCTACCCGATGCCGATCCTGGGCTCGCCGCTGCAGCAGTGGTCCGACGCCGGCTGCGTGGCGGTCGAGATGGAGCTGTCCGTCCTGCTGGTCCTGGCCGGCCTGCGCGGCGTGGCTGCCGGGGGCGTCTTCGCGATCGACGGCAACCCGCTCGCCTCGGCGGACATGAAGGAGTACTCCCCGCACCGCGATCTCGTCCGCGACGCCTCCGACGCCGCCGTCCGGGCCGGCCTCGACGCGCTGGTCGCCTGAGGACTGACGCGTCCGGGCTCGGAGCGTTCGTGCACGTCGGACAACGCAAGAATTTTGGCCCAGACCATTGGCTTCGACCGTCATTCGGGATCTAGGATGAGCCATTCCGTCGGCGAACCCCCGACGTACGACGGAATCACTTGCACCGCCGGTCGGTACACCACCACGATGCAGGTGTGCCCCCGCAGTCTCGTCCGCCGCCCCCCTTGGACGAGCTGTCGGGGGCAATCATCGAACAGCTCCAGCAGGACGGCCGCCGCACGTACGCGAAGATCGGTGCCGCAGTCGGCCTGTCCGAGGCGGCCGTCCGGCAACGGGTAACCCGGCTCGTCGAATCCGGCGTCATGCAGATCGTGGCCGTCACCGATCCCATGCAGATAGGGCTGCACCGCCAGGCGATGGTCGGCATCCGCACCGAGGGCGACATCACCGAGGTCGCGGACCAGATCGTCGCGGTGGAACAGGTCGACTCCGTCGTGATCACCGCCGGGTCGTTCGACCTGCTCGTCGGGGTGGTGTGCGCCGACGACGAGGAGTTGCTCGACGTGGTCGGCACCCGGATCAGCTGCCTGCCGGGTGTCGTGGGTACCGAAACGTTCGTCTACCTCAAGCTGCGCAAGCAGACCTACACCTGGAGCACCGTGCCGGGCCGAGGCTAGCGATCACGAGGGTTCCGGCCCGCCGCCGACCACCTCGAGACGGTAGAGGTCCAGGCCGACAGGTCCGGCCCGCTCGCTGAACACCCGCTCAGGGCTGCGCTCGCCCAGCAGCGCCCGCAGTTCGGCTTCGAACTCCCCGACCCGTACGCCGAACAGGTGCGGCGCGGCGAAGGACAGCGAGAACACCGCAGCGACGACATGGTCCTCAGTGCGGGTCAGCACCTGCGCACCGGCAACCTCAACGCGGTCCGGGCCGCTGAAACCCACCGCTCGGAAGACCTCCTCCTCACCCCCTGGCGTCCCCTCGGGCAGGCGACCGCGACCGGCCCGCCGGACCGGGCCGAGCCAGCGCCGGATCAGCGCATCGATCTCGTCCAGCGGTGGCCGCGGATGAGGTAGCGGGTCGTCGCCAGCGACGCCGTGATGGGTCGTGGCGCTGACGAGTACGACGGCGCCGCCCGGTTCCAGCATCTGGCGCACCGACCGGGCCACCAGGGGCCGGTCGAACCAGTGGAAGGACTGCGCGAAGCTCACCACCCGAAACGGACCGAGCCCGGCGGGGAGGTGCTCGGCCCGCAACTGCTGCCAGCGGACGTTCCCAACTCCGGCCAGGGAGGCCTCAGCAGCAGCGGCGGCGATCATGTCGGCGTCGGCGTCGACGCCGACCGCCTCCTCGAACAGTGGCGCGAACAGCAACGTGAGCGATCCCGGGCCGCAGCCGACGTCGAGCAGCCGCCCACGGCCGTCCAGCTCCAGCGCGCGGCGCAGGGTCTCGGCGATCGGCGGCGGGTAGGGCATCCGCCCGGTCGCGTAGTACGCCGCGGCACCGGCGTACAGGCTCGGATCCCACTCCCACGCCACGGCGCCTAGCCGGTACGCCGTCGCTGCAGGATCGACCGCACAGTCAGGAGCAGGGCGACGACGACCAGCTGACCGCCGAGGATGACGCGGTTGAGATCCAGGGCAGGGTGCCACGAGACGGCGCCCGCGCGGACGCTGTAGGCACCGACGGGGCGGGCGGTGAAGCCAAGCCCGCCACCGCTGCCCTCGGCGTCGGGCTCACCGTCGCCACCGCCACCCACGACGCCGCGCACCCTGGCCACCGGGACGAGCAGCGCGCCGTCGCGCTCGATCGGCTCGCCGAAGACGCGCTTGACGGTGACGCTGTCGGTGACCCTGCCCAGGAGTTGTTGGATGTCCATCGTGTGTTCCTAGCGCAGCGCTTCCGCGAGAACCACCGTGTTGCCGTCGGGGTCGGTCAGCTGGGTGAACCGGGCGCCGGTCCCCGTGGTCGGATCCTCGACCTCGACGTCCCGAGATCGCAGGTCGGCCACCAGCATGTCGAGATCGTCGACGGTGAGGGTCGCCGTACCGGTTCCCGCACCGTCGGCCTGCGCGAGCTGTACTCCGCCGCCCACCGTCAGCTGCCACTCGACGAGCCCGGGCATCGGGCGACGGCCCGCAGGACGTCCGAACAGCCGCTCGTACCAGGAAGCCGCGGCAGCCAGGTCGGTCACGGGCAGGGAGGCGAGCACACCGTTGTACGCAGAGTCAGTCATCCGAGCGACGGTAGGCACCCGGCTCGACGGCGTCACGGCCACTCGAGCAGATGCCTCACGTCGTTCACCTCGTCCACCGGCGGATCGGCGGCGCCGTGCCCGACCGGGTAGAGGGTCGTGGCCATCCGGTCAGGGCAGCCCCGCGTGTGGCACGTCGACCTGGGCGGTCAGGAGCACGGCCTCTCGGGCCGCCTGGCGCGGGCCCTCGAAGAAGTCCGGCGCGGCGCACATGAGCAGCGTCCGCCCGTCCTCGCCGCCCAGCATGCAGGCGTAGACGGACAACCCGTCCGGTGCGGCGATCTCGTCCACGATCGACCCACCCGGAGCGACCCGCGCGACGCGGGCGCCGAGAGCGTCGGCGAACCAGATGTGCCCCTCGGCGTCGAGCGTGCAGCCGTCCGGCGCGACGCCGGCGACGGCCAGGACGTCGGCCAGCGGCCCCGGCGGGGCCAGCGGCGCCAGTTCCGCCCATACCTCCCGGTCGGTCAGTTCGCCGTCCGGTCCGATCCGGAACGCGGTGTAGCGCCCGCCCAGGGTTTCGCCGACGATGAGCTGGCTGCCGTCAGGGGTGATGACCGCGCCGTTCGGGAAGTGCAGGTCCAGTGCGGCGACATGCACCGAGCGATCGGGGTCGACCCGGACCAGGGACGCGGTCGTCGGGTCGGCGCCGCCCATCAGGTCGAAGCCGAAGTTCCCCGCGTAGGCCCGCCCGGCCGCGTCCACCACGACGTCGTTGAGTTTCCCGCCGCAGTGCTCGCTGAGGTCGGCGTATTGCTCCAACTGCCCGTCCGGCGTCCGCCGGAGCAGCCGGTGGTCCCGCATCGAGACGACGATCAGCGACCCGTCGGGCAGCCAGCCCAGGCCACTCGGCTGACCCTCGACTTCGCAGACGGTCTCCTGGACGCCGTCAGTGCTCACCGTGGAGACGGTGTGGGAGTAGAAGTCCGACACCCACCACCGGTCGTCACGCCAGCGCGGTCCTTCGAAGAAGTGACCGCCGGTGACGAGGGTTGCCAGTTCACGCGTCATGCGCCGACGCTAGCGGTGCGCTGGTGGGAAACTGGTCCCCCATCGCGAAACTGGTCCTGACACGCTTTGCCCGCACGGGCGCCACGGCGTGTCGGGACCACTTTCTGCAGCGCGGGGGTCATTCGGGACCGGCGATCGCGTCGTCGGCCTCCCCACCGGGCCGGAAGAAGTGCCGGAGCCAGCGCTCGGCCTCGATCGCGTCGTACGACGCCCGACGCGCCTCTTCCAGGACGTCTTGGAGGACGCGCTCGCAGCGGTAGTACCTCAGCGCGGGCCGGTCGACCTCGATCGGTCCGTACCCCTCGAGCAGGGCCGATGGCGCGAAGATCAGGTCACGCTCGGGGACCGCCAGCAGGACGCAGTCCCAGTCCACCAGCCGCAGCCCGTCCGAGCCGACCAACACGTTGCCTGGGTGCAGATCGCCGTGACAGACCACACGCGGCCGTGGATCGGCCTTCATCGCCCCGGACAACGCGTGCATCTGAGCCAGCATGGCTCGTGCGGTGTCTCGATGCCGTCGCCACCTGGCGGCGAAGGGTTCAGCCCGCACCGCGTCGACCTCGGCGATCTTGTCGTACGCCGCCGCGTCTGCCGCATCGACCGGCAGCAGGTCACGCACGTCGTCCGGGATGTTCGCGGTGTGGATCGCGTGCAAGACGCGGCCGAGGTCTCGCCAGAGCGTGTCGGTGAGGCGGCCACGGTAGCCGTCCAGGCCGTCGACGTAGGGGTAGAGCGCCCAGGTCAGGCCCTCGCCGTCGACGGACAGCGCCCCGTCACGATCGGGCAGTGGCGCTACGACGGCGTTGACCCCGGCAGCGTGCAACGCGAACGGCAGCGCGAACGTACGGGGCGCGACCGGGCCCCGGGTCAACCGGAGCACCCGGTCCTCGGTGACCTGGTACGTCCAGGCGGCGGTGTCCAGGCCGCCACTGAGCAACTCGAAGCGGGTCGCCGTGACGCCGTACCGCTCGAGCAGGACGGCCGCGATCGTCGACTCGTCGACCGGGGCAGCAGGCGACACTGCCCCAGTCTGATGGACCCGAGCCACGCCCACGGCCCTGGTTGAATCCCGGTTGTCGGTAGGACAGCCACAGCGGGAGGGGTCGAACGGCGGTGATCATCCGTACCGCGGATGCAGAGGACTGGGCGCAGATCTACCCGTTCTTCGCCGCCATCGTGGCCGCCGGGGAGACCTACGCCTACCCCGAGGACCTTGACTCGGAGCAGGCCCGGTCGCTGTGGATGGCCCGCCCGCCGGGGCGCACGGTGGCCGCCGTCGAGGACGAGACCGTGCTCGGCTCGGCCACCATGGGGCCGAACCGGCCTGGCCGCGGAGCCCACGTGGCGACGGCGAGCTTCATGGTGGATCCGGCGCGACAGGCGCGCGGTGTCGGTCGCGCCCTGGGCGAGCATGTCGTCGAGTGGGCCCGCGACGCCGGCTACCGGGCGATCCAGTTCAACGCGGTGGTGGAGACCAACCACGCCGCGGTGCGCCTCTGGCAATCACTGGGCTTCGCGATCCTGGCCACCGTTCCGGAGGCCTTCGACCATCCGCGGCATGGGTACGTCGGGCTGCACGTCATGCACTGCCGGCTCTAGCGGGGCTTGCGGGTGAGCGCCCGGATCGCCTCGGCGTCCGCCGGATACTGCGAGGTCATCCAGTCCCGGTCGCCGAGCTCGACGTCCTCGTCCCGGTACGGCGGAGCCATCGTCGTCCCCACCAGGGACCACGAACCGGTGGACGCGGCGCCCTGCCACACCCCGCCCCGGACGACGACCTGCGGACAGCCCGGCGCCTCCAGCACGGGCGCGGTCGCGGTCCCGTCCGGATGCAGCAGTAGGAACCGCAGCGGCGCACCGGCATGGAAGTGCCACAGCTCCGGACCAGGCAGCCGGTGCAGAGCCGAGAAGTCCGGGCTGACCAGCAGGTAGAGGATCGCGCTGGAATTGGCGTCGGCGTACGTCCGGCGGAACAGTCCGCCCTCCCCCGGCAGCGGGCGCAGGTCGAGCCGGGCGGCGAGATCGGCGGCGTTCATCGGGCCAGCGCGGCGGAGCGCTCGCGCACCTCGGCCCGGGCGGCGGCCTCGTCCACCGTCAGGCACACGCCGTCGGCGACAACCCGCCGGCCCGCGACCCACGTGTCCCGGACGTGCTGCGAACCGGCCGACCAGACGAGGTGGGTCAACAGGTCGCTCGGGCTCTCCACCGGGATGAACGCGACGTCGTCGATGTCGACATGGCAGAAGTCGGCCGCGCGACCGGGCTCGAGCTGGCCGAGGTCGGGGCGGTCGACCGCAGCTGCGCTGCCCCCGGTGGCCAACCAGAAGGCCTCGGCCGCCGAAAGGGCCTGGGCGTCCAGCGCCCGCAGCCGGGCCAGCTGGGCGGCGAGCCGGATCTCCTCCCAGAGGTCGAGGTTGTTGTTCGAGGCCGGCCCGTCGGTCCCCAGCCCGACCCGGATGCCGCGGTCCAGCATCGCCCGCAGCGGCGCGATCCCGGCGGCGAGCTTGGCGTTGCTCTGCGGGCAGTGCGCGACGGCGACGTCGTGCGCCGCCCAGACGTCGAGGTCGGCGTCGTCGAGCCAGACGCAGTGTGCGGCGAGCACGCGGCCGCCGAGGACTCCGTGCTCGGCGAGCAGTCGCGGTACCGACAGGCCGTGCTCGGCCTCCAGTTCGGCGGCCTCGTCCTCGGTCTCGGCCACGTGGATATGCAGCATCATGTCGTGCGCCCGGGCCAGTTCGCCGGCCCGCCCGAGAATGTCCAGCGGCACCGTGTACGCCGCATGCGGGCCGATCCCGACCTCGATCATCGGATCGGTCTCGGCCTCGGCGGCCTGCCGCGCGGCCCGTTCGAGCTGCTCCTCCAACGTGCCGAGGTGTTCCCATCCCGGTGCGGCGAGCAGCGGAGCCATCACGATCGCTCGTGCCCCGGTCTCGTGCACGGCAGCGGCCACCGCGTCGGCGTACACGTACATCTCGACGCTGGTCGTCACCCCACAGCGCAACATCTCCGCGCTGGCCAGCCGCATCGCTGCGGTCACGTCGGCCGGGCGCAGCCGGGCTTCGCGCGGCCACATGACCTCCTGCAGCCAGCGATCCAACGGCAATCCCTCCCCGAGCCCGCGGAACAGGGTCATCGGCGAGTGACAGTGCGCGTTGACCAGCCCTGGCGCGACGAGCCCGGCCAGCCGGGTGAGCTCGCCGTCGTACGGCGGCGCGTCAGTGTACGACCCGATCCAGGCGATCATCCCGTCCTCGACGTCGAGCACCGCGTCCTCGACCACCGTCCCGGCTCGGTCACCCAGCACCGCCGCCGCGGCCCGGTACCGCTCCCGGCTCACTTTGCCCCTCTGGTGGTGTTCAACCGCGGCGTTTTGCCGGGTTTGCGGCGCCACTCGAGGGGCAAAGTCGGGGGAAAAGGGTTCACGGGAGGTCGCCCCGGTCGAGGCGGATCACCCGGCGCTCGGTGACGATCGCCGTGACCAGGGCGGCGGGGGTGACGTCGAAGGCGAGGTTCAGCGCCGTCGTACCGGCCGGGGCGGTACGCCGACCGCCGGCGTACCGCAGCTCGTCGCCGGCCCGCTGCTCGATCTCGACGTCCGCGCCGCTCTTGGTGGCCGGGTCGAGCGTGGACTCCGGGGCCACCGCCACGAAGGGGACGCCGGCGGCCTGCGCGCCCAATGCGTGCGAGTAGGTACCGATCTTGTTGACCACATCCCCGTTCGCGCAGATCCGATCCGCACCCACGACTACCGCGTCGGCCAGGCCCAGGGCGAGCACGGCCGGCCCCGCGGCGTCGGCGATCAGCCGGTGCGGGATGCCCGCCTGACCCAGTTCCCAGGCGGTCAGCCGGGCGCCCTGCAGCAGCGGCCGGGTCTCGGCGGTGAGCACCTCAGCGAGCCAGTCGCGCTCGTGCAGGGTGCGCAGCGGGGCCAGCGCCGTCCCGTACTCGACGGTGGCCAGGCCGCCGGCGTTGCAGTGGGTCAGGATCCGGGGTCGGCCCTCGACGAGTTCGGTGAGCAGGTCCGCGCCGCGCCGGCCCATCTCCCGGGATGCGGCGATCTCCTCGTCCCGGACGGCCAGTGCCTCGGCCAGCACCGCGTCGGCTCCCTCGGATCGCCGGGAGGCCGCCCGGTCGACGCCCCAGGCGAGGTTGACGGCGGTGGGACGGGCGGAGCGGATCCGGCGTACTGCGTCGTCCACGTCCCCACCGAGTCGG
>JACCSC010000287.1 GCA_013813215.1 Geodermatophilaceae bacterium
CCGCGGACGGGGTCGGGGTGGTGTCGCACGCTGGCACCGCGCTGCTGGTCGAGGTCGCTGACCGGTTCGGGTTGACCGCGGCGTTCTGCGAGGCGTTGGACGGGCTTCGGGTTCGCCGGTCCGGTCATGACCCCGGAAGGGTGCTGATCGATGTGGCGGTGGCCATCGCCGATGGCGCGGAGACGATCAGGGACGTGCAGGCCTTGGCCGATCAGAACGCTCTGCACAGCCCGGTGGCCTCGACGGCGACGATCTGGCGGGTGCTAGACGGCATCGATGACACCATGCTCGCCCAGCTGCGCGCGGCGCGGGCGCAGGCCCGGGAGCGGGTTTGGGCGGCCCGCGGGGAGCTGACCGGAGCGGCACTGCCGCCGGCCCGCGCGGCGGGGCGGGACCTGGACTATGCGGTGTTCGACGTGGACTCCACCCTGGTCACCGCGCATTCGGACAAGGAGGGCGCGGCCGGGAACTTCAAGGGCGGCTTCGGGTATCACCCGATCCTGGTGTTCCAGGACAACACCAACGAGGCGCTGGCCGGGATCCTGCGCTCGGGTAACGCCGGATCCAACACCGCCGCGGACCACGTGGCCGTACTCGAGCTGGCGGTGGCGCAGCTACCCGACGCGCACCGGGGCAAGCCGATCCTGGTCCGCGTCGACGGCGCCGGGTACTCCCACGCCCTGATCGACCACCTCACCCAAGCCGGCCTGGGGTACTCCGTCGGGTTCCCAACAACGCCGCGGTGCGGGAGGCGATCGGCGTCATCCGGCCTGGGTGTGGCAGTGCGCGGTCACCGCCGAGGGCGGCATCCGCGACGGCGCGGCCGTCGCGGAGATCACCGGCCTCCTGGACCTGACCGGGTGGCCGAGCGGGATGCGGGTGATCGTGCGCCGCGAGCGGCCGCACCCCGGCGCCCAACTGGACGCCTTCGAGGAGGCCGACGGCTACTTGTTCCGGACACCCCACCGATAGGGCCCGATCCCTCCCCGCTAGCTGAAACGAACGGAACGGAACCCGGGTGACAGTCGTCCTTGGCCGACCACGTCGGCGCCCCGGTCGAGTAGTGGGGTTCATGCCGATACACGAGGAGTTCCATGAGTAGCGCACCGAAGCCGCCTACGGGCGCCCAGCAGGCCGGACGACGGCTCTGGCGGGCCGTGCTCGGCGACTTCGAGCTGGCCGAGCACGAGCTGGTGCTGCTGCGGGAGGCGGTCGCCGTGGTCGACGTCTGCCACGAGCTGCAGGCCGTCGTCGCCACACACGGCCCGATGGTGGACGGGAAGGCGAACCCGGCGCTGGTGGAGCTGCGGATGCAGCGGCAACTGCTGGGTCGGTTGCTGGCGGCGTTGCGGGTGCCGCTGGGAGCCGAGGAGGACCAGCCGGCCGGCAGGTTGCAGCGGCGGACGACCCGGGGTTTCTACGGTGTGCGGGCTGTGTCGTGAGGCGCCGGGAGCATCCTCCGGCGTTGGAGGCGCCGGCCGACCTGCGCTGCTTCGACGCGAGCTCGTGGACGTTTGAGGAGTGGTCCGCGGCGCGCCGTGAGTGGGCCGCTGTGAACGGGTGGCTGGGCGGCATCGTGCAGTTGCTTGCCGAGGAGGTGGCTGTGCGGCGGGGTCGGCCCATGCCGCCGTCGCAGTGGCCGTACTGGTGCCCGCCCGCGGCGTAAACTTGGACTCGGTGGCCAGGGCTGCACGGCGTCCCAAGGCTTGGCCGTGCGACGCCCTTCCCGCGCTGCTGGGGGGGATTCAATCGTCGCTCTGGCCCTTGGCAGCCATACAGTCGGTGTCGTGTTCGCGGTCGAGATCCAGTACTACGGGGAAGCCTCGCCCATAACAATCGACCTCGGCACCTTCGACGAAGAGGCCGCTGCGATCTACCTCGAGCAAGTCAAGTATGCGATCGCCGACGCGCAGGAGCATGGTCCACCGCCGGTTACGGATCGATGCCCCAGAGCCGCCGCAGACCGGTACGACGGTGGAGCCGCGCAAGATCAAGAGCGTCATCCTCGTGGACAGCCGGGACGCCGCACACGATGCTGATGACACCGCAGAACACTGACCGTGCGGCGCAGGGATCAGCGGCTGCTGAGCTGGGTCACGCCGGCCTCCAGCAGCGCGCTGACCACCGGCCCGTCCGGGCGCTCGATCGCGACCTCGCAGCACCCAGCCTTGGCCAGCCGGGTGAGCAGCTGCTTCAGCCCGGCGCCGTGTGGCTGACGGTGAACCGCTGCACGACCTGCCCAGCCCGCCCAGCCCGCCCAGTCCAGGATGCACACGACGTGGTCGTCCTTGGCCCAGTCCAGCCCGGCGGTCAGCTCACCCGGCGGGGCAGCCGGCAGCACGATAGCGCCGACCGGGTCGTTCGGGGCATGCTTCATCGCAGCCTCCTCGCTGCTAGTCCCGGCGGGGAGGCACCCGTCTTTCGGCGCCAGGACGCGGCAGCCGGTTCGCTCACTGATCGGCGCTCGGTGGCGCTCAGCCCTGTCGACGGTCGGCGCGTCCTGGGTGACCGCCGGGCCCGCAGAACTCACGATGGACGTCAAGGCGTCAAGCGAGCAGGGCGATGACCCGGCGGCACCTCGGGTGCATCGCCAGCCCTTCGACCACCGACCTCACAAGGGTGCACCAGTGAGCGGTCAGCTCTGCGTGGTCCCCGAGTTCGCGCACTGGTCAGCCGGCGCGGCCGGCAGCCGCAGGGCAGCATCCGTTGTGACGTCAGGCGACTTGGTTAGCCGGTCGCCGAGGGCGCAACGATCCCGAGCCACACGCACCGCCGCCAGACGTCGAAGTTCGCCGCGTCGGCCGCCGCGCCGTGTCGAGTCGGTTACCGTCGACCTGCTCGGGTAACGCCGAAGATCGCCCCGCTGGCCCCGCCTGCTGGCGGGTGGCCGCTGGCCGGCTGCCCACCACCGCGGACTAGACCTGCCGCTGAGTCTCGCCGACCGCCGCCGGCTGGTCCCTCTGTGTGGCGGCTGTGAGGATGGGCCGCCACGAGGTGACGTCGGGGCAGGTTAGATGCAGCCGATGTCGTTCCCGCTCGGTCAGGCCGCCCCACACGCCGTGCTCGATGTGGTTGTCGAGAGCGTCGACGGCGCAGTCGAGCTGGACGGGGCAGTGCCTGCAGATCCGCTTGACGTCCTTCTGGGCTTTGCCGGGGACGAACATTTCTTCCGGGTCCAGGCTCCGGCAAGCGGCCTGCAGAACCCATGGTCGGCTCGTGGCGCCAGGGATCGTCAGAACCGACAACATCACTCCTTGTGGGTTTGCTGAGTAAGCACGCCGCACCTCGTCGTGTGTCGCGGCACTACAGCGTTCGACCCTGACATCCAGCCGGATGTGCGATCCCGGTCACATTCCCCGAGAGTCCGGCTGGGGCAGCGGGAATCGGCAGGGCCGGGTGTTGACGGCGTCAACAGCGACGGCGCGAGGGGCGGGGCGGTTGGTTGACGCTGGGTGCAGGATGAGCCGAACGCGAGGGGGTCCGGTGACGGCATTCGATCCGTCGATGATGAACCCGCACAGCCAGGTCGTGCTGTGGGAGGGGGCGTCCAGCGACCTGACGAACGTGGCCACCGCCGGCCGGATCAAGGCCGCGTCCTACCAGGTGACCGAAGATGCCGTGCGGTTCGCCTCCGGAATCATCTCCAACCGCCAGGAGGCGGTGCCCTTGTGGGCCGTACGCGACGTCGACCTGGCGCAGAGCATGGCTCAGCGGGCGCGGGGCGTCGCGGACCTGACGTTGAAGCTGGACCCTGCCGCCGGCGTGTACGGGCAGGCGGTGCTCACGCTGAAGGCGATCAAGGACGCGAAGAGCGTCCGCGACCTGATCCTGCGCCAGGCGAACGTGGTCCGGGACTACTTCAACCGCCGACGACACGAGATGGAGGTCGAGCGGAACCGTGCTGGGGCGTCACACATCTACGCCCCGCCACCGCCACCGCAGGCACCGCCGCCCCAGCCGGCGAGCGGAGGCGACGTCATGGCGCAGCTGACCAAGCTCGGTGAGATGCGTCAGGCCGGGCTGCTCACCGACGAGGAGTTCACGGCCGCGAAGGCGCGGCTGCTCGCCTGACCCCGCCACGCACGAAAAGCCCCGCCCCGTCCCTGAGGACGAGGCCGGGTGGCGGGTTCGTGCAGTGGCGTGCACTGGGTCGGGGATCCCAGCGCACGCCGGGCAGCTACGCTGTCGGCCCACTCCTCGGATGCAGGGACCTGCCCCGGCATGTGCATCCTCAACCGGACCCCGCGCCGTCGTTCTGCTTCGTCACTCTCGGGATGACGTGCAGCGCGTCACCGAACAGTCCCCGGACACAAACGGAGCCCCTCGGCCAGCGATCGGCCGAGGGGCTCGTCGCTGACCCGAGCGTGGCTACGGCGTGGTCGGCGAATCCGTCAGGGTCAGCTTCCCGGACACCGCGGAGACGGCGGACACCGCCACGGATGCCGCACCCGACAGCGCGTTCATCAGCAGGACTGCCTGCTCCGGGCTGAGGCTGTGACACACCGTCGGGTCGATGTCGACGCTGACCACGGGGGCACCTCGGACAACGCCGGTCGGGCTCATCTCATCGACGTAGACCAGCACGCTCACGACGTCACTGTTTGAACCTGACCTCGTGCGCGATGACCGGCCAGAGACCGGCGCCCTCGCCCCACTCGTGCTCCGTGGTCGCGCACCATGGCGGGCAAGCGATCGGCGGACTGATCGTCGCCGCGATCACCGGGTCGCCGATCCGGTGGTCAGGCTGTCGAGCAGGGTCGCCGCCTCGCGAAGCTCGATCGCGAGCGACCGCCCACGTTCGGCCTCGGCGATTGCGCGTGCCCGCGCCTGCTCGCTCGTCAGCACCTCGACGTCGATCTCCGGGGCAAGGATCTCGACCCGCGGCTGCTCCAACCTCAGCGTCCCGTCCTGGAAGATCTCGGTCTGCAGAACCATCGCGAGCAGGCAGTCCGGATTGCTGTCGTGGTCGCGAGCAACGCCTAGAAAGTCGTCGGTGAGGCTGCTGTACATGTGCCCAGCCGGCAGCCGGCACCAGGACGGGCAGTCCGGGATCACGGCCGGGTCGGGAGGCTCGGTGTGCGGGGCGATCATGGTCATTGCGGGCTCCTTCGATACTGGGGCGGCCGGACGATCCGGACGCTCGCGAAGGCCGCCATCTGGCACGTGTCTGGCACGTCGCCCGAGGAGAACGGCCTGATCCTGCGTTTCCGCAGGTCAGGGCCTAGTTAAGCTGGTGGGCGATACTGGGATTGAACCAGTGACCCCTTCCGTGTCAAGGAAGTGCTCTCCCACTGAGCTAATCGCCCGGGCCGTGCTGTCGAGGTGGAGACGGGATTTGAACCCGTGTACACGGCTTTGCAGGCCGTTGCCTCGCCTCTCGGCCACTCCACCGTACGTACCTGCTCCGAGCGGACGACGGGATTCGAACCCGCGACCCTCACCTTGGCAAGGTGATGCTCTACCAACTGAGCCACGTCCGCGTGCCGCCGGTCCAGGGTAACCCGGCCTGGCGTGCCCGCGACTCTAGTCGACCCGCCCGAGCGCCCCAAACGCCAAACCCGCCGGCCGCGGCGCAATCCGCTGTCGGGCGGCGCACGAAGGTTCTGTGTGAAGATGGCGCTCGTGACTCGGGCAGCGGAGCGCCCCGGTGGGGGCGACCGCTCGACGGACGTCGATCTCATGGCGCTCGTGCGCGCCGGCGAGGCCAGCGGGCTCGAGCAGCTCTACGACCGGTACTCGCGCCCCGCCTACTCCCTGGCCCGGCGGATCCTGGGCGACGCGGGCCTGGCCGAGGACGTCCTGCAAGAGGTGTTCATGGCGCTCTGGCGCCAGCCGGCCAAGTACGACCCGAGCCGCGGCGGATTCTCCAGCTGGTTGCTCGCGATGACGCACCACAAAGCGGTCGACTCCGTACGCCGGGAAGAGACGTTGCGCCGCCGCCGCGCCAAGGCCGCCGAGGATGACGAGACGTTGATCGGGGAGGCGGGTGGTGGCCCGGACATCGATGACCAGGTGCTGACCTCCCTGCAGCGCGACGGCGTACGCCGGGCGTTGCGTGAACTCCCTCAGGTCCAGCGCGAAGCGGTCACCCTGGCCTACTTCGGCGGCTACACCCAGCGTGAGGTCGCCGCCCTGACCGGCGCCCCCCTCGGCACGGTCAAGACCCGCATGCTGGCCGGGATGCGCCGGCTGCGCGACATCCTCGGCGGTCCGGCCTTCAGCAAGCTCGCGCTCGACGAAGGGGCGGGGCTGTGAGTACGGGCCAGGGCCGCACCCAGCACGAGGAGTACGACGAGCTGGCCGTCGGCTGGGCCCTCGGCGCCCTCGAACCCGACGACGAATCACGCTTCACCCGCCACGTCGAGAACTGTGAGCGCTGCCGGCAGACCGT
>JACCSC010000296.1 GCA_013813215.1 Geodermatophilaceae bacterium
CCGGGACCCACCAGCCAGCCGGCTGGTGGGGTGCGGGGCAGCCGGCGTCGTGGGCCGATGCCGTGCAGGCGGCGCGGATCGTCGCGGCCGCGGCCGGGGTCGAATTGGCGGTCCGGGCCGGGCAGCAGGCACCGTGGCATCCCGGTCGCTGCGCCGAGCTCCACGTCGGCGACCAGGTCCTCGGCCACGCCGGCGAGCTGCATCCCGGCGCGCTCGCCGCCCTGGAGCTGCCCCGCGGCGCCTGCGCGATGGAGCTGGATCTCGATGCGCTGCCCGACCCGCCCGTCGTCACCGCGCCCGGGATCTCGACGTTCCCACCGGCCCTGGTCGACGTCGCGCTCGTCGTCCCGGACGAGGTTCCGGCCGGCGACGTCCGGGCCGCGCTGGTCGCCGGGGGTGGCGAGCTGCTGGAGTCGGTGCGGTTGTTCGACGTGTTCACCGGCGCGCAGGTGGGCGACGGCCGCCGGTCGCTGGCCTACGCCCTCACGCTCCGGGCGACGGACCGGACCCTGACCGGCGAGGAGGTCACCGCGGTCCGTGACGCCGCCGTGGCCGAGGCGGGCCGGCGGACCGACGCGCTGCTGAGGCGCTGAACCCGACAGTGTTCACCGAGACCAGCCGCCCGCCGCCGTCTACCTGGACGGCAAGCGCCTACCTGGACGGCGTACGCCTGAGCCGGACGTGAGCCCTACCGGGCGCGGCCACCTCAGGACCTGGCCGCACGCTCCGCGTCGGCACCGGCGGAACACAGCAGCTCCTCGCCGTACGCCGGCCCGATCAGCTGCAGGCTGTTCCCCGCGCCGCCCAGCGGCAGGGACAGCGCGGGGGAGCCGGACAGGTTGAAGGGTCGGGTGAGTGCGTTCATCCCCGGTCCGGCCGCCGGGTCGACCAGGGCGGGGACCGGAATGGCCATCGTCGGCAGCGCGAGCAGCTGCACCCGCCCGAACACCTCGGCCAGTTCGGCCTGCCAGGCCGACCGGGCGATGAGCGCGGCGTCGTACGCCTCGGACGTCACGGCGGCGCCGGCGCGGACCCGCCGGGCGACCAGCGGTCCCACCCGATCCGGGTGCCGCTCCACGAGGTGCCGGTCGGCGGTGTAGGCCTCGGTGGCGATCACTATCTCGAAGGCGGCGTCCGCGGCGGCCCAGCCGGGCAGGTTCACCTCCACCACCTCGACGCCCCAGGACGCCAGCGCCCGGTCGACCGCCGCGTCGTGGTCCGGTCGAACGCCGGGGATACGCAGCCGCCCGACGATGACGACCTCACCTGCCGGGGTGAAAGCCGGTTCCAGCAGACGCATCCCGGTGACCAGACCGGCCACGTCCCGCCCCAGCGGACCCACGGTGTCCAGCGTCGGCGCCAGCGGCCACACGCCGGTCAGTGGCACGCGGCCCCACGTGGTCTTGAGCCCGGCGATCCCGCAGCAGGCGGCCGGGATGCGGACCGAGCCGCCGGTGTCGGTGCCGTAGCCGACGTCTACCTCGTCGGTGGCGACGGCGACCGCCGACCCGCTGGAGGAGCCCCCTGGGACCAGGGCGGAATCGAGCGGGTTGACCGGCGTGCCGTACCACTGATTGATGCCCGTAACGCCGTAGCAGAGTTCGTGCAGGTTCGTCTTGCCCACGATGCGGGCGCCCGCCGCCCGCGCCGAGGTCACGCACGCCGCATCCTCGACCGCGGGTCCGGCCCACTCGGCGACGGCCGCGCAGCCCATCGTGGTGGGGACGCCGGCCACGTCGATCGTGTCCTTGACCGCCAGCCGCGGGCCGCGACCGGACGGCTCCAATCGCGCGATCCACGTGGCCATCGGCGCAGCGTAGCCGCGCTGCTCACGTCGCCCGCGGGTCTGCGGGCAACCGGGGAGGCCGGCCGCTACGGTGATCGGTATGTTGCGCGACGGGCCGATTCCCCGGTTCATCCACGGTGTCGTCGAGTACATCGCGGCGGTGTTGTTCATCGCGGCTCCGTTCGTGTTCAGCTACGAAGACGGGTACGCGGTCGGTGTGTCCATTGCGGTCGGCGTGCTGCTGCTCGTCATGGCCGCGGCCACCGCGGGGCCGAGCGGCCTGATCCACTCCATCCCGGTGACTGTCCATGCCGGGATGGACTACGCGGTGGCCGCATTTCTGATCGCGGGCCCGTTCATCTTCGGCTTCAACGACGAGGGTGCGCCCACTGCGTGGTTCATCATCCTCGGGGTCGTCCACCTGCTCATGACCATCGGCACCCGGTTCAAGGACACCCCGAGCTCGATCTGACTTGCATCACCATCCGCTCGGACGCATAATGATCCGATGCAGACGGTGGCGGTCGCGGGCGCGAGCGGGTACGTCGGAGGAGAGATCCTCCGGCTCCTGCTCGGCCACCCGACACTGGCCGTCGGGGCGCTGACCGCGGGCGCCAGCGCCGGCAGCCGGCTGGGCACGCACCATCCGCACCTCACCCCCCTGGCCGAGCGGCCTCTGCAGGTGACCACCGCCGACGTCCTGGCCGGACACGACGTCGTGGTCCTCGCGTTGCCGCACGGCCAGTCCGCGGAACTGGCCGCGCAGCTGGCGGCGGACTGCCTCGTCGTGGACTGCGGTGCTGACTTCCGGCTCACCGATCCGGTGGCGTGGCAGACCTGGTACGGCGGCGTACACGCCGGCAGCTGGCCGTACGGGCTGCCCGAACTGCCCGGCGCCCGGGAGAAGCTGGCCGGTGCCCGGCGGATCGCGGGTCCCGGCTGCTACCCGACGGCGGTCACGCTGGCCCTGCTGCCGGCACTCGCCGCGGGCCTGGTCCGCCCGGACGTCGTCGCGGTCGCGGCCAGCGGCACCTCGGGCGGGGGGCAGGTGGCCTCGACCCGGCTGCTCGGCTCTGAGGTGATGGGCTCGGCCAGCGCGTACGGCGTCGGCGGAGTCCACCGGCACACGCCGGAGATCGAGCAAAACCTGCAGACGCTGACCGACGCCGAGGTCACCGTCTCCTTCACACCGGTCCTCGTGCCGATGCCGCGCGGCATCCTGGCCACCTGCTCGGCGCCGCTGACCGGGAATGCCCAGGACGTTCGGGCCGCGTACACCGCGGCGTACGCCGACGAGCCGTTCGTCCACCTGCTGCCGGAGGGGCAGTGGCCGGCCACCGGGGCGACGCTCGGCTCCAACGCCGTGCACGTGCAGGTGGCGGTGGACGAACGCGCCGGCCGGGTGGTGGCGGTCAGCGCGCTGGACAACCTGACCAAGGGCACCGCCGGCGGTGCGATCCAGTCGATCAACCTGGCTCTCGGACTGCCCGAGACCACGGGCCTGAGCACGGTCGGGCTGGCGCCATGAGCGTCTGTGCGCCCAAGGGGTTCCGGGCGGCCGGGGTGTCGGCCGGGCTCAAGGCGGCCGGCCGGGACGTCGCCCTCGTGGTCAACGACGGACCGGCGGACGCCGCGGCCGGGGTGTTCACCACGAACCGGGTGCAGGCCGCGCCGGTGCTCTGGAGCCGGCAGGTGTTGACCTCGGGTCGCCTGCGGGCCGTCGTCCTCAACTCCGGGGGCGCCAACGCGTGCACGGGGCCGGCCGGCTTCCAGGACACCCACGCCACCGCCGAGCGGGTGGCCGCCGCCCTCGGTCTCGGGGCGATCGACGTCGCGGTCTGCTCGACCGGGCTCATCGGGCGCCGGCTGGACCTGGCCGCGCTGCTGCCGGGCGTCGACAAGGCCGTGGCCGGCCTGGACCGCGCGGGAGGCACCGACGCCGCGGACGCGATCCGGACGACGGACACGGTGGCCAAGCAGGCGACGTTCGACGGCGGCGGCTGGACGGTCGGCGGGATGGCCAAGGGCGCGGGCATGCTGGCCCCTTCGCTGGCCACGATGCTGTGCGTCCTCACGACGGACGCCGTCGTCGCTCCGGCCACCCTTGATTCGGCGCTGCGCGCCGCCACAGCCCGCACGTTCGAGCGGCTGGACGCCGATGGCTGCCTGTCCACCAACGACACGGTGCTCCTCCTGGCCAGTGGCGCATCCGGCGTCGCGGTCGACGTCACCGCCCTGACCAGGGCGGTGACCGCGGTCTGCGCGGACCTCGCCGCACAGCTGCTCGCCGACGCCGAGGGCTCCACCAAGGACATCGAGATCGTGGTGCGCGCAGCCGCGTCGGAGCCGGACGCGGTCGAGGTCGGCCGCGCGGTGGCGCGCAGCAACCTGCTGAAGTGCGCGCTGTTCGGGGCGGACCCGAACTGGGGCCGGGTGCTGGCTGCGGTGGGCACCACGGCGGCGGCGTTCGAGCCGGACCGGCTCGCGGTGCGGATGAACGGCGTCCTGGTCTGCCTCGACGGCGCTGCAGCCGCGGATCCGCAGACCGTCGACCTGTCCGGGCGCCAGGTGCTGATCGAGATCGACCTCGGCGCGGGATCGCAGACCGCCACGGTGTGGACCAACGACCTCAGCCTGGCCTACGTGCACGAGAACTCGGCGTACTCGACGTGAGCGCCGTCCAGGATCTCGCGCTGAGCAAGGCCGAAGTGCTCATCGAAGCGCTGCCGTGGCTGCAGTGGCTGCACGGCAAGACCGTCGTCGTCAAGTACGGCGGTCACGCGATGACCGAGCCCGAGCTCACCCGCGGGTTCGCCGCCGACATGGTCTTCCTCCGCTACGCCGGCATCAAGCCGGTGGTCGTGCACGGGGGCGGGCCGCAGGTCAGCGCGATGCTGGACCGGCTGGGCATCCCGAGCGAGTTCCGGGGTGGGCTGCGGGTGACCAGCGCGGACGCCATCGACGTCGTGCGCATGGTCCTGGTGGGCCAGGTCGGCCGCGAGCTGGTCGGGCTGATCAACCAGCACGGCCCGCTCGCTGTCGGCATGTCCGGCGAGGATGCGCACCTGCTGACCGCCGCGCGGCTGGGCACGACCATCGACGGAGCGGCCGTGGACCTCGGCCTGGTCGGCGACGTGGTCGCCGTCGACCCGCGCGCGGTAGTGGACCTGATCGCGGCCCGTCGGATCCCGGTGATCTCGACCGTCGCCCCAGACGTCGGCGGGCAGGTACACAACCTCAACGCCGACACCGCGGCCGCCGCGCTGGCGGTCGCGCTGGGGGCGGAGAAGCTCGTCGTGCTCACCGACGTCCCGGGCCTGTACGCCGACTGGCCCGAGCGCGGCCGGGTCGTGGAGCAGATCGACGCCGCAGCCCTGACCGACCTGCTGCCGGGCCTGGACAGTGGCATGCGCCCGAAGATGCAGGCCTGTCTGCGTGCGGTGCAGGGCGGCGTACCGCGGGCCACCGTCATCGACGGCCGGGTGCCCCACGCGGTGCTGCTCGAGGTCTTCACCGACCGCGGGGTCGGGACGATGGTGGTGCCGTGAACGCCGACATGACCCCGGGTCTGACCCAGCGTTGGCAGGCCGCGCTGATGGGCAACTACGGGACTCCGAAACTCGCCCTCGCGCGGGGGAGCGGCGCGAACGTCTGGGACACCGACGGCAGGCAATATGTCGACCTGCTGGCCGGCATCGCGGTCAACGCCCTCGGCCACGCCCACCCGGCGGTGGTCGCGGCGGTCAGCGAGCAGATCGCCACCCTCGGCCACGTGTCCAACTTCGCCATCACCGAACCCACCGTCCGGCTGGCCGAGCGGCTGCTGGAACTGGCCGGCCGATCCGGGCGGGTGTTCTTCTGCAACTCCGGTGCCGAGGCCAACGAGGCGGCCTTCAAGCTGTCCCGCCGGACCGGAAGGACCCACGTCGTGGCCGCCGAGGGCGCCTTCCACGGCCGGACGATGGGGGCGCTGGCGCTGACCGGGCAGCCCACGAAGACCGACCCGTTCCGGCCGCTGCCCGGCGTGATCACCCACGTCCCGTACGGCGACGCCGAAGCCCTCGCCGCCGCCGTCACCGACGACACCGCGATGGTCATCCTGGAGCCGGTGCTCGGCGAGGGCGGTGTCGTACCGGCGCCTCCGGGCTACCTCGCCCTCGCCCGGGAGGCCTGTACCCGGCACGGCGCGCTGCTCTGCCTCGACGAGGTGCAGACCGGGATCGGGCGGACCGGCACGATGTTCGCCCACCAGGCCGAGGCGGTCGAACCCGATCTCGTCACCGTGGCCAAGGGGCTCGGCGGCGGCCTGCCGATCGGGGCCTGCCTGGCGTTCGGGTCCGTCGCCGACCTGTTCGGACCGGGCAGCCACGGGACGACGTTCGGCGGCAACCCGGTCTGCGCGGCCGCCGCGCTGGCCGTGCTGGACGTCGTCGTCGGCGAGGACCTGCCCGGCCGGGCGAAGGCGCTCGGCGCGCGGATCACCGCCGCGGTCGAGGAGCTGGGCCACCCGCTGGTCGATCGGGTACGGGGTGTCGGCCTGCTGCTCGGGATCGTGCTCTGCCAGGATGCGGCGGCGGTGGTGGAGGAACGGCTGCGTGCGGCCGGCTACCTCACCAACGCCGTACAGCCGAGAGTGCTCCGGCTCGCGCCGCCACTCGTCCTCACCGACGCGCAGGCCGACGGCTTCCTCGCGGCCCTGCCCGCGGCACTGGACGCCGCGGCCGCAGAAACCGGAGCCCCATGATGGTGCGCCACTTCCTTCGCGACGACGACCTCAGCCCAGCGGAACAGACCGCGATCCTCGACCTCGCCGACCGGCTCAAGGCCGACCGGTACGCCGCCCGCCCGCTCGAGGGTCCGCGTGCGGTGGCCGTCGTCTTCGACAAGCCGTCGACCAGGACCCGGGTCAGCTTCGCCGTGGGCATCGCCGAACTCGGCGGCTACCCGCTGGTCATCGACGCCCTGGGCACGCAGCTCGGCCGCGGGGAGCCGATAGCCGACACGACCCGCGTGTTGGAGCGGCAGTGTGCCGCGATCGTCTGGCGGACGTTCGGGCAGGACCGGATCGAGGAGATGGCCGCGGTCAGCCGGGTGCCCGTGGTCAACGCGCTGACCGACCAGTTCCACCCGTGCCAGATCCTGGCCGATCTGCAGACCGTGCGGGAGCACAAGAAAGTTCTCGAGGGCCTCGTGCTGACCTACCTCGGGGACGGGGCCAACAACATGGCCGCGTCGTACCTGCTCGGCGGGGCCCTGGCCGGGATGCACGTTCGTATCGCCACCCCCGAGGAGTATCAGCCGGAGCCGACAGTTCTGGCCCAGGCCCGCGAGATCGCCGCTGCCACCGGCGGCTCGGCCGAGGTGCTCGCCGGCCCCGACGCCGCCTGCGACGGCGCCGACGTCCTGGCCACCGACACCTGGGTGTCGATGGGGCAGGAGGGTGAGAGCGGCCTGCGCGCGACGCCGTTCGCCCCGTATGCCCTCGACGAGGCCGCCCTGGCCCGGGGCAACGACGCGATCGTGTTGCACTGCCTGCCGGCTTACCGGGACAAGGAGATCGCGGCGAGCGTGCTCGACGGGCCGGCCAGCGTCGTCTGGGACGAGGCGGAGAACCGGCTGCACGCGCAGAAGGCGCTGCTGACCTGGCTGCTGGAGCAGGTCGGCTGACATGACTGCTGTACCCCCGCCGACGGCCCAGGCCCTCGCGTCGGCACCCTTCACCCGCTCGGCCCGGCACGCCCGCATCGTGGCGCTGGTCCACTCGAAGCCGGTGCACTCGCAGGCCGAACTCGGCCGGCTGCTGGCCGCCGAGGGCGTGTCGGTGACCCAGGCCACGCTCTCGCGCGACCTGGAGGAGCTGGGAGCGGCCAAGCTACGCGGCGCGGACGGCGGCCCCGGGGCCTACGTCGTACCGGACGAGGGCGAGGCCCCGTTGCGGGCCGCGGCGAGCGCACCGCCCCGGCTGGCCCGGCTGTTGGGCGACCTGCTGCTCGAGGCCGAGGCCAGCGCGAACCTGGCGATCCTGCGTACGCCGCCCGGCGCCGCGCAGTTCCTCGCCTCGGCTCTGGACCGCAGCGGCCTGCCGTACGTGCTCGGGACGATCGCCGGAGACGACACGATCCTGGTCGTCTCGCGGGAACCAGCCGGCGGTACAGCGCTGGCCGCCCGACTGCGCGCCCTGGCCGCAGGAACCGACATCAACGACGACGGCGCCGAGGCAATCTTCGCCGGCGAGGCGCACGAGTGAGTGAGGACACGACATGACTGAACGCGTGGTGCTGGCCTATTCCGGCGGTCTGGACACCTCGGTGGCCATCGGCTGGATCGCCGACGCGACCGGGGCGGAGGTCATCGCGGTGGCCGGCGACGTCGGTCAGGGCGGTGAGGACCTCGAGGTGATCCGGCAGCGCGCCCTGGACTGCGGCGCGGTCGAGGCGATCGTCGCCGACATGCGCGAGGAGTTCGCCGGGGACTTCTGCCTGCCCGCGCTCAAGGCGAACGCGCTCTACATGGACCGCTACCCGCTGGTGTCGGCGTTGTCCCGCCCGCTGATCGCCAAGCACCTGGTAGCCGCCGCGACGTACCACGGTGCGAGCACCGTCGCACACGGCTGCACCGGCAAGGGCAACGACCAGGTCCGCTTCGAGGTGGGGATCGGCGCGCTCGCGCCCGAGCTGAAGGTGCTGGCCCCCGTCCGTGACTCGGGGATGAGCCGGGACAAGGCCATCGCCTTCGCCGAGGAGCGCGGCCTGCCGATCGACGTGTCGAAGAAGTCGCCGTACTCCATCGACCAGAACGTCTGGGGACGGGCGGTCGAGACCGGCTTCCTGGAGGACATCTGGAACGCGCCGATCGAGGACGTCTACAGCTACACCGTGGACCCGGCGGTGGGCCGCGAGCCCGACGACGTCGTCGTCTCGTTCATCGACGGCGTCCCCACCGCGATCGACGGCGACCCGGTCACCGTCTTGCAGGCGATCGAGATCCTCAACCGACGGGCCGGCGCCCAGGGGGTGGGGCGGCTGGACATGGTCGAGGACCGGCTGGTCGGGATCAAGAGCCGCGAGGTGTACGAGGCGCCGGGTGCGATCACGTTGATCACCGCGCACCAGGAGCTGGAGTCGGTGACTGTGGAGCGGGACCTGGCGCGGTTCAAGCGGCAGGTCGAGCAGCGTTGGAGCGAGCTGGTCTACGACGGGCTGTGGTTCTCCCCGCTCAAGCGGGCGCTGGACACGTTCCTGGACGAGGCGGCGGTCAACGTCACCGGCGATGTACGGCTGCGGCTGCACGGCGGGCGCGCGGTCCCGACCGGGCGGCGCAGCCCGGCCTCGCTGTACGACTACGAGTTGGCGACGTACGACAGCGGGGACACCTTCGACCAGTCGCTCGCGCGCGGCTTCGTGGAGCTGTGGGGGATGCCCAGCAAGCTCGCCGCGGCCCGTGACGCCCGTGTGGCAGGCTCGCCCGGGTGAGCGATCCGGACTCGTCGGGGCCGCCGCTGCGGTTGTGGGGCGGGCGATTCTCGGCCGGCCCGTCGCCGGCGCTGACCGCGTTGTCCCTGTCGGTGCACTTCGACTGGCGGCTTGCGCCGTACGACCTGCTCGCCTCCCGGGCGCACGCCCGCGTCCTGTTCCGGGCCGGACTCCTGGACGAGACCGAGCTGGCCCGGATGCTCGGCGCGCTGGACGACCTCGACGCGGCCCTGGCCGACGGCAGCTTCCGGCCCACGCCGGACGACGAGGACGTCCACACCGCCTTGGAACGTGGCCTGCTGGAGCGGCTCGGCGCGCTGGGCGGAAAGCTGCGGGCGGGGCGCAGCCGCAACGACCAGGTCGCGACCGACCTGCGGCTGTACCTGCGCGCCGCCGTACGCCGGATCGTGGCCCGGGTTGCCGAGCTGGAGACCGCGATCGTGGCCCTGGCCGAGCGCTACCGGGCGGTGCCCGCGCCGGGGATGACCCACCTGCAGCACGCCCAGCCCATCCTGCTGGCCCACCAGCTGCTCGCCCACGTGCACGCCCTGGTCCGCGACGTCGACCGGTTCCGTGACTGGGACCGCCGGGCCGCGGTGTCGCCGCTCGGCTCCGGAGCGCTGGCCGGCTCGTCCCTGCCGCTGGACCCCGAGGCGACGGCGCGTGAGCTGGGCTTCGACTCCGCCGCCGCCAACTCGATCGACGCGGTATCCGACCGCGACTTCGCCGCGGAGTTCCTCTTCGTCGCCGCGCTGCTCGGTGTGCACCTGTCGCGGATCGGCGAGGAGGTCTGCCTCTGGGCGTCCACCGAGTTCGGCTGGGTCGAGCTGGACGACGCGCACTCCACCGGGTCCTCGATCATGCCGCAGAAGAAGAACCCCGACATCGCCGAGTTGGCGCGCGGCAAGTCCGGCCGCTTCATCGGCAACCTGACCGGCCTGCTGGCCACCCTCAAGGGCCTGCCGCTGGCCTACGACCGTGACCTGCAGGAGGACAAGGAGCCGGTCTTCGACAGCGTCGAGCAGCTGCTCCTGCTGCTGCCGGCGCTGGCCGGGTTGATGGGCTCGCTCGTGGTCCGGACCGAACGGGTGTCGGCCGCCGCGGGACAGGGCTTCGTGCTCGCCACCGACATCGCCGAGTGGTTGGTCCGCCACGGCATGCCCTTCCGCGACGCGCACGAGGTGGCGGGGGCCTTGGTACAGGTCTGCTCCGAACGAGGCGTGGACTTCGCCGACCTGAGCGATGCCGAGCTGGCCGCCGTGTCGCCGGTGCTGACCGCCGGCGTACGGGACGTGCTGTCGGTGACTGGCGCGGTGCAGGCTCGGTCCGCCCGCGGGGGCACCGCGCCGGCCCGGGTCGGCGAGCAGCTCTCGGAGCTGGCCGACCTGGCGCACGGGCACGCGGAGTGGGCGCAGGCCGCGGTCGGCGGTCCGCGCTGACCCTGCTCGAGTTCCTGTCCCGCCCCGCCGTACAGGTGGCGCCGGAGCTGCTCGGGGCGACCCTGCGGGTCGTCTCGCTGGAGGGTGCGGTGGGCGTCCGGCTGACGGAGGTGGAGGCGTACGAGGGGATCGAGGACCCCGCCTCCCACGCCGGCCGCGGCCCGACCCCGCGCTCGGCGCTGATGTTCGGCCCTCCCGGCGTCGTGTACGTGTACTTCAGCTACGGCATGCACTGGTGCGCCAACGTCGTGTGCCGGCCGGAGGGTAGGGCGGGTGCCGTGCTCCTGCGGGCCGGTGAGGTGGTCGAAGGGGAGGAGCTCGCCCGCACCCGTCGCCCGGCCGCGCGGTCGGCCCGCGACCTCGCCCGGGGTCCGGCCCGGCTGACCTCGGCACTGGGCCTCACCGGTCTGGACAACGGCGCGGACCTGCTCGATCCGGCCGGCCGGGTCCACCTGCGGCGCGACCCCTCGCCGGGTGCCGTCTGCAGCGGCCCACGGGTGGGGATAAGCCTGGCCACCGACCGGCCGTGGCGGTTCTGGGTGGACGGGGCGCCGTCGGTGAGCGCGTTCCGCCCTGGCGTCCGACGAGCCCGGGCCTGACCGAGTGGCGAATCCGCTGCCGCCGATCGGGAAGACTGACCGGGTGATTCCGGACGTTCTCGAGGACCTGCGTTGGCGCGGGCTGATCGCGCAGACCACCGACGAGCCGGCGCTGCGCGCCGCCCTGCTGGCCGGGCCGGTGACGACGTACTCGGGGTTCGACCCCACGGCACCGAGCCTGCACATGGGCCATCTCGTGCCCCTGCTCACGCTGCGCCGGCTCCAGCTGGCCGGGCACCCTCCTGTCGCGCTGGCCGGCGGGGCGACCGGGATGATCGGTGACCCGCGCGACGTGGGTGGGGAGCGTCAGCTGCACTCCCGGGACGTCGTGGCGGAGTGGCTCGTCGGCATCCGCGAGCAGCTCTCGCGGTTCCTGGACTTCGACGGCTCGTACGCCGCCCGGCTCGTGGACAACAACGAGTGGACCGCGTCGTTGTCGACGATCGACTTCCTGCGTGAGATCGGCAAGCACTTCTCGGTCAACGTCATGCTCGCGAGGGAAACCGTGCGCCGGCGGCTGGAGACCGAGGGGATCAGCTACACCGAGTTCAGCTACCTGCTCCTGCAGTCGATGGACTACCTGGAGCTGTACCGGCGCGTCGACTGCCGGCTGCAGATCGGGGGCTCGGACCAGTGGGGAAACATCCTCGGCGGCGTCGACCTGATCCGGCGCGTCGAGGGCGCGTCGGTGCACGCGCTGACAGTGCCGCTGGTCACCGACTCCGCGGGGCAGAAGTTCGGCAAGTCGACCGGCGGGGGCTCGCTCTGGCTCGACGCGGCTCGCACCTCGCCGTACGCCTGGTACCAGTACTGGCTCAACACCGACGACGCCGACGTCCCAGCCCGGCTGCGTACCTTCACGTTCCTGTCGCGGGCGGAGCTCGACGAGCTCTCCGCCGCCACCCTGGCGCGACCGGCCGCGCGCGAGGCGCAGCGGCGGCTGGCCGCGGAGCTGACCACCCTGGTGCACGGCGCGGCGGCCACGGCTCAGGTCCAGGCGGCCAGCGCGGCTCTGTTCGGCCGCGGGGACCTGCGCGACGTGGCCGAGCCGCTGCTCGCGGCGGCGCTGTCGGAGGCCGGAGTCGTCGACGTCACGGCACCGCTGCCGGCGTTGG
>JACCSC010000470.1 GCA_013813215.1 Geodermatophilaceae bacterium
GGAGGCAGGGTGGCCGACACCTACAACGGCTACTGCGTCAAGTGCAAGGAGAAGCGCGACTTCGACGGTGAGGTCAGCGTGAGCGACTCCGGGCGACGGATGGCCAAGGGGATCTGCCCCGTGTGCGGGACCAAGATGAACCGGATCCTCGGCAAGGCCTGAGCAGTATCACCTGACAGGGCGGCATCCATCCGGAGGCCGCCCTGTCCCCTGTCCCGAGGCCTCCGGGCAGCCTGTGGACAACGCCAGCGGACCCGGCGACGGGCTGGCACGCTCGACGGCGGTGAGCGCGGCCGGTCGCGGCGTGGCTCGGTCGGGACGGGGTTGGGCCGGTGAACGCGCCGCAGCCGATCAGGCCGCTGCTCAACCCGGCGCTGCGCCGGTTGTGGCGCGACAGGACCACCCTGCAGCTCGGTCTGGACTGCGAGCCGGCGCTCGTCGTACACGCCGTCGACCCCGCCACCCGCTCGACCCTGCGCCAGCTCGACGGCACGAACACCATCGAGGAAATCGTCGCCTCCGGGGCCGAGCAGGGCCAGGATCCCGGTGCCGTACGCCGGCTGCTCGTCGAACTCCGGGAAGCCGGGGCACTGTTGCCCGCTGACCCGACCGCGCTGGCCGGCCTCGGCGGGCCGGCCGAGGTGGATCGGCTCGGACCCGATCTGGCCTCGCTGTCGCTACTGGCGCGGGCCGGCGGCCCGGACCCGGTGCAGCGGCTGCAGCGTCGGCGGGCCGCGCTGATCGTCGTGCACGGGGCGACGCGGGTCGGCGTCCCGATGGCGGCCGCTCTGGCCGCCGCCGGGGTCGGCCGGGTGAGCGTCGCCGATCGCGGCCGAGTGCTGCTGGCCGAGGCTTCGCCGGGCGGCGTCCTGCCCGCCGACGAGGATCGACCGCGGCGCAGTGCCGCCCACGATGCAGTACGCCGAGCCGCCCCGACCGTGGGCACGACGGTGGGCCCCTACGACCAGCCCGACCTGGCCGTGGTCTGTGATCCGTGGCCGGCCGACGACCTGCGCGCCGTACTGCATGCGGCGAGCACGCCGCACCTGGCGGCCACGGTGCGCGAGACGACCGGGATCGTGGGCCCGCTGGTCCTGCCGGGGCGCAGCTCGTGCCTGGCCTGTATCGACCACCACCGCAGCGATCGCGACCGCGGTTGGCCTGCCTTGCTGGCCCAGTTGTCCGGCCGGCGGCGGTGCGCCGCCGACGCCCTGGACGGGCCGCTGGCCCTGTTGGTCGCCTCCGCGGCGGCGCTGCAGGCGTTGGCCTACCTCGATGGCGCCGGCGTCGTCCCGCCCGCGGTGCACGAAGCCAGCATCGAGCTGCGGCTGCCGGACTGGAAGCTGCGCCGCCGGAGCTGGCCGGCCCACTCTCGCTGCCGCTGCGCGGCCACCCTGGCCGACACCGGCTGACCCCGTTCTCGGCCGCTCCCGGCGCCGCCAGGGATGATGGGGTCGTGAGCGAAGGTGACGAGCGAGCCGTGTCATGTCACGCCCACGCCGAGCGCAGCGAGGTGCGGGCGTGAGCGAGATTCCGCGGCACACCTTCTCCCGCACCGCCCGGCTCGCCTCACTCCCGCTGGGCGCTGCCGGTAGGGCCACGATCGGCCTGGGCAAGCGGTTGGGCGGGCGACCCGCCGAGCAGGTCACCCTCGAACTGCAACAGCGCACCGCCGAGCAGCTGTTCACCGTGCTGGGCCAGCTCAAGGGCGGCGCGATGAAGTTCGGACAGGCGTTGAGCGTGTTCGAGGCCGCCTTCCCCGAGGATGTCGCCGGGCCCTACCGGGCGGCGCTGACCAAACTGCAGGAAGCGGCTCCCCCCATGTCCACGGCGACCGTGCACGCGGTGCTCGCCGAGCAGCTCGGCGGCGGCTGGCGGCGACGGTTCACCGCGTTCGACGACGTTCCTGCCGCCGCCGCGAGCATCGGGCAGGTGCACAAGGGGGTCTGGGGCGACGGGCGGGTCGTCGCGGTCAAGGTGCAGTACCCGGGTGCCGGTCCGGCGCTGATGGCCGACCTCAACCAGCTGGCCCGCTTCGCGCGGATGTTCTCGATCCTCGTCCCGGGACTGGACATCAAGCCGCTGCTCACCGAACTCAAGGCTCGCGTCGTCGAGGAACTCGACTACAGCCTGGAGGCCCAGGCCCAGCGCGACTTCGCCGCGGCGTACGCCGGTGACCCCGACATCCTGGTGCCCCGTGTCGTCGCCAGCGCGCCGAAGGTCGTGGTCTCGGAATGGATCACCGGTACGCCGCTGTCGCAGATCATCGCCACGGGTACCCGCGCGCAGCGGGACCGGGCAGGCCTGCTCACCTCGACGCTGCACTTCTCTGCCCCGAGCCGGGCCGGGCTGATGCACGCCGACCCACATCCCGGCAACTTCCGGTTGTTGGACGACGGGCGGCTCGGCGTCATCGACTTCGGCGCCGTGGCCCGGCTGCCGGACGGGCTACCCGACCTGATCGGGCCGCTGTGCCGCCAGTCACTGGACGGCGACGCCGCCGGCGTCTTGGCCGGTCTGCGCCGGGAAGGCTTCATTCTGCCTTCGGTGCCGGTCGACGCCCCCGCCGTACTGAAGTACCTGCGGCCGATGCTGGCACCGATCGCTCAGGAGCGGTTCCACTTCACCCGGGCGTGGATGCGCGCCGAGGCCGCCCGCCTGGCCGACCCGCGCACCGAGGCGAACAAGCTGGGCCGCCAGCTCAACCTGCCCCCGGCGTACCTGCTCATCCACCGGGTGACCATCGGGTCGATCGGCGTGCTCTGCCAGCTCGACGCCGAGGGCCCGTTCCGGGCGACTGTCGAGCGCTGGCTCCCCGGCTTCAGCGGCTGACGGGCTCGAGCAGGGCCAGGATCGCCTCGGCCACCGGGCCCGGATCCGACAACACGTCCAGGTGCCTGCCAGGCAGCGACGCTATGGTCCACGCCCGATGCCCGGCTTTCGAAGCGGCGTCCTGGTAGGCGGGGCTGAGCTGGAGGTAGCCGCGGACCGGCGGCTCCCAGGCCTGCGGCGCGGGGACAGCCACGTCGAAGAAGGCCTCCGGCAGCTGCGGCGCTTCGTCCGCGAGAGCCTTCCGGTCACTCGCATCGGGCACGAGTTCGGCCAGAGTCTCCAGCGGCCACCACGAGGTCCACGGCGGCAGGACGCCGTCGACGGCAAGACGGCGAACCGCCTCTCGCATGGACGGAGTGACCACGGTGTTGCCGCGAATGGCCGGCAGCACGGCATCCACCAGCACGGTCGCCCGCGCGCCGACAAGCGCATCGAGCACGACAGGCGCCAGAACGCCGGCCCCGGAGTGGGCGACCACCGCGTCCGCTTGCGGTGCGATGAACAGCGCAGCGTCGCGGGCCTGCCGCCACCAGCCCTCCACCGGCCCCGACGATCGCAAGTCGGGAACGGAGAGCTCGTGTCCCGCACCGGCCAGCAGAGGTGCCAGCCGACGCCACACGACCGGCGACAGCAACGGCGGATGCAACAGCACCACGTTCACGAGAGCGCAGGCGTGACAGCCCGCCCCTTTCTCTCGCGAGCCGCGTTGCCGCTCGCTTCCGGGCGGCATCTCCGGCCCGTCGCGAGGGAGCGAGCGGCGACCCGGCGAGCCGTCACCACCAGGCCTCGTCCAGGCGGCCCTCGATGGAGCGCGGGTTCTCCCTGGTACAGCGCTCGCACAGCCACTGCGGTCCGCGTTCGGACACCTGACTGCTCCAGGTCACTGGCACCTCGTCGACCGTGGTGCCGCAGACCGCGCACGACGTCACGGCCGGATTGTCGCCCCACCGCCACCGAGGCGCTAGCCTCCGATCGCGCTCGGGTGACATCTCTGGAGGATCGATGCGACGCTATCCGACCCTGCTCGCGCTGGCGGTGACCGTCGCGGGCGTGCTGACCGGCCCCGGTACGGCGCAGGCCGCGCCGGTCACGCCCTCGGCCAACGACTGGATCGAGGTCCAGCACCCGCGGCCCGGCGGTGCCGACACCTACCTGAACGACGTCGTCGTACCGGCCGCGAACGACGTCTGGGCGGTGGGCTACACCTTCGACGTCGTCGGCGGCGCCTTCGAGTTCCGGACGTACGGCCAGCACTGCGTGTCCGGGGTGTGCACCCGGGCCAACCTGCCGAGCCGGGAGGGCGCACCGGCCACGAACATCCTCTACGGCATCGGCGCGGTCTCGGCCAACGAGCTGTGGACCGTCGGCTACTCCCGCGACCCGAGGGAACCCGGCATCGGCCTGACCATCCACTACACGAACGGAACCTGGCGGATCGTCGACTCACCGAACCCGCCCGGCGCGTTCAGCAGCAGCCTGAAGGCGGTGTCGGCCAACAGCTCGACGAATGCGCTCGCCGTCGGCAGCTACCAGGACGGCTCGACGTTGGAGGAACGCCCGCTGGCGTTGGGCTGGGACGGCGCCACCTGGCGGCTGATCACCGTCCCGACCGCACCCGGCTGCACCGACCGGGGGCGACTGACCGACGTCACGAAGCTGGGCGGCCGGTACTACGTGACCGGGATCTGCCGCACGACGGGCGGGACCGAGGAGAGCTACGTCCTGGAGGTCGCGAACCGCTCCTGGACGACCTTGCTGCGCCCCGGCGACGGCACCCTGGAGCCCGGTGATGCCCTGGCCTCGATCACCGTCGTCGCCACGGCCATGCTCTGGGCCGTGGGCTCCAACCCGGCGACCGGTACCGGCGTCTCCCTCGCCTTGCGCGGCAGTTCCTGGACGAACATCCCCGTACCCCAGGCCGGCCAGTACACCCAGCTGACCGGCGTCGCGGGGACGTCGCGGGTCGACGTCTGGTCGGTCGGCGCCACCTCCCAGGGCGCCGGACCGCAGCGGCTGAGCCTCCGCTGGACCGGGCAGCCTCGGACGTGGTCGATCGTCCCGGCCGGTGAGGCCACCTCGCTGGCCGCCGTCGCCTTCGACCCGGCGGGGTACTACTGGGCGGTCGGACACAACAACAGCGTCTCGGTGATCCAGCGGCGCGCCTGGTGAGGACGCGGTACGCCGTCGCGCTGGCCCTCGTCCTAGCGTTGGCCGGGCCACCCTCCCCGGCCGCGGCCAGGCCGGCCCCCGCACCGGAGGCCGCCAACGCGTGGACCGAGATCGCCCACCCGCGACCGGGCGGTGCCGACAGCTACCTCCACGACGTCGTGGTCCCGGCCGCCGGCGACGTGTGGGCGGTCGGCTACAGCTTCACTGTCGTCGGCGGCGCGTTCGAGTTCCGCACCTACGGCCAGCACTGCGTGGACGGTCTCTGCACCCGAGCGAACCTGCCCAGCCGGGAGGGTGCGCCGGCCACGAACTTCCTCTACGGCATCGACG
>JACCSC010000357.1 GCA_013813215.1 Geodermatophilaceae bacterium
ACCCAGGCCGAGGGCGACGAACAACCACGGCCAGCGCCGCCGTGGACGCTCGCGGCGGGCCTTGGCGGCGGCCTCGTCGGCCTTGGCCGCCGCCCTGCGCCGCGCCTTGGAGCCGGCCCGGCTGAGCTTGCCCGCCGACTTACCGGCCGCCTTGCGGGTGTCCTTGGCGGTCGTCCGGGAGATGGTGCTCGCCGCCGCCAGTACGTCGGACACCGCGTCGCTCGCGCCCTGCCGCAGCTTGGCGGCTTCCTCGCTTGTCCGCTTGCCCGACTTCGTGGCCTGCTTGCGGGCCTGCTTGCCCGCCGCTACTGCCTGCGCGCGCGCCTCGGCGGCGGCCAGCGCGGCCTGGGCCCTGGCTTCCGACGCCGCGACCGCGGCCTGCTTGCGCAGTTCGGTGGCCGCCGTTCGGGCCTGCTTGCGGGTCTCGCGGCCGCGGGCCTGCACCACCGCCGCTGCCGATCCGGCCGCCGTGGCCGCCCTGTCCCACTGCGGCGCCACCGTGTCACGGGCCCCGGTCACCGCCTTGTCCCACTGCGGGGCGATCGCTTCCCGCGCGGCCTCGACGCGCGGCGCGAGTGCCCCGCGCACCGCCTCGAAGCGCGGCGCGATGGCCTCGGCCGCCCCGGCCGCTGCCTCGGACGCGGCGACGCGGACGTGGGCCAGGCCCTCGTTGAGTTCCTCGCCGATCACCTGGCTCCGGGACTTCCTGCCAAAGCGGACCACGTGGTGCCTCCTCGAAATGGGGTTCGTGGCCATCCTGCCCTGTTGCTCCGGCGAGGACCACGCGACAGACGACCGCTAGCGTGAGGCGATGGACCTGCGGATCTTCGTCGAGCCACAGCAGGGAGCCAGCTACGACGCCCAGCTGTCCGTGGCCCGGGCGGCCGAGGACGCGGGTTACGACGCGTTCTTCCGCTCGGACCACGTCCTGGCCATGGGTTCGGGCGACGGCCTGCCCGGCCCGACCGACGCGTGGACCACGTTGGCCGGGCTGGCCCGTGACACCGATCGGATCCGGCTCGGCACGCTGGTCAGCCCCGGGACGTTCCGCTGGCCCGGTGTCCTGGCGATCCAGGTCGCGCAGGTGGATCAGATGAGCGACGGCCGGGTCGAACTCGGACTGGGGGCGGGCTGGTTCGAGGCCGAGCACGCGGCGTACGGCATCGACTTCCCGAGCCTGGGCGAGCGCTTCGACCGGTACGGCGAGCAACTGACCATCATCACCGGACTCTGGACGACGCCGCCCGGACAGCGCTTCGACTACGCCGGCAAGCACTACACGGTCAGCGACTCGCCCGCCCTCCCGAAGCCACACCAGCGGCCGCATCCGCCGATCATCGTCGGTGGCAAGGGCAAGAAGAAGACCCCGGCCCTGGCGGCGCAGCACGCCGACGAGTTCAACGTCTCCTTCGGTGACGTCGAGCTGTGCCGGGACCTGTTCGCCACCGTGCGGCAGGCCTGCACCGCCCGGGACCGCGATCCTGCGAGCATCCGGCTGTCCAACGCGCTCACGGTCTGCTGTGGGCGCGACGACGCGGAGTTCCGGCGGCGGGCCGAGGCCATCGGGCGCGACCCGGCCGAGCTCCGGTCGTCCGGCATCGCGGGCACCGTGGCGGAGTGTGTCGAGCGGCTGGGGCAGTACGCCGATGTCGGTTCCCAGCGCGTCTACCTGCAGTTGCTGGACCTCACCGACATCGACCAGATCGAGCTCGTCGCCGCCGAGGTCATGCCGCAATTGTCGTGACACGCGGGGCTATAGTCGGCCCATGACGCGGTCGCTGCTCCTTCGCAGGCCGTGCCGGTAACGCAGCACACCGGCACGGCGACCCCTCGTACTCCGGGGGGTCTTTTCATGCCCGGGCCCGTCGAGAAGGAGCAGTCATGACCGCGCCAGCAGATACCCCCCCATACCGCTACACCGCGGCGATGGCCGAGCGGATCGAACTGTTCTGGCAGGACCGCTGGGAGCGGGACGGGACGTTCCACACGCCGAACCCGGTCGGCAGCCTGTCGGAGGGCTTCACTGCCGTGCTCGGTCGGCCGAAGCTGTACATCAACGACATGTTCCCGTACCCCTCGGCGGCGGGCCTGCACGTCGGGCACCCGCTGGGCTACATCGGCACCGACGTCTTCGCCCGCTATCAGCGGATGAACGGCCACAACGTGCTGCACGTCATGGGCTACGACGCCTTCGGGCTGCCGGCCGAGCAGTACGCAGTGGAGACCGGGCAGCACCCGCGGGTCACGACCGAGGCGAACATCGTCAACTCCCGCCGACAGCTGCGCCGGATGGGCCTGGGCCACGACCCCCGGCGTTCGGTGTCCACGGCCGACGTCGCCTACTACCGCTGGACGCAATGGATCTTCCTGCAGATCTTCCAGACCTGGTTCGACGTCGAGGTGCAGCGCGGCCGGCCGATCGCCGCGTTGGTAGCAGAGCTGGACGCCGGCCAGCGGGAGCCGGCACCCGGAACCAACCCGTTCGACAGGGACTGGACCGAGTTGGCCCCCAGCGAGCGGCGCGAGGTGGTCAACAACCACCGGCTGGCCTACGTCGCCGAGGCGATGGTCAACTGGTGCCCCGCCCTGGGGACGGTGCTGGCCAACGAGGAGGTCACCGCCGACGGCCGCAGCGACCGCGGCAACTTCCCGGTGTACCGCAAGCCGCTGAAGCAGTGGATGCTGCGGATCACTGCATACGCCGACCGGTTGCTGGCCGACCTGGACCGGCTGCACTGGTCGGAGTCGATCAAGCTGATGCAGCGCAACTGGATCGGCCGCTCCACCGGCGCCACGGTCTCGTTCCCGACCGATCCGGGACCGCGGATCGACGTGTTCACGACCCGCCCGGACACCCTGTTCGGGGCGACCTATCTGGTGTTGGCCCCGGAGCATGAGCTGGTCGAGAAGCTGACCGGGATCGAGTGGCCCGCCGGCACTCCCGCCGCCTGGACCGGGGGCGCCGCGAGCCCGGCCGACGCGGTGGCGACGTACCAGAAGCAGGCCGCCCAGCGCACCGACCTGGAACGTCAGGTCGAGGCCAAGACGAAGACCGGCGTCTTCATCGGGTCGTACGCCGTCAACCCGGCCACCGGCGCCTCGATCCCGGTGTTCGTCGCCGACTACGTGCTGATGGGCTACGGCACCGGCGCGATCATGGCCGTCCCCGGGCAGGACCAGCGGGACTGGGACTTCGCCGTTGCCTTCGACCTGCCGATCGTGCGCACCGTCGAGCCACCCCAGGACTTCGACGGGCAGGCGTACGTCGGCGAGGGTGACGCGATGAACTCGGCCACCGACGACCTGGACCTGAACGGGATGGGCGTCGCCGGGGCCAAGGCCGCGATGATCGCGTGGCTGGAGCGGCACGGACACGGCACGGGCGCGGTCACCTACAAGCTGCGGGACTGGCTGTTCAGCCGGCAGCGGTACTGGGGCGAGCCGTTCCCGATCGTCTACGGCGAGGACGGGCTGCCCCAGGCGCTGCCGGCCGAGTTGCTGCCGGTGGCCCTGCCCGACATGGACGACTTCACGCCGAAGACCTCCGACGACGAGGACTCCGAGCCGGAACCGCCGTTGGGCCGGGCCGCAGATTGGGTGAGCGTCAGACTGGATCTGGGTGAGGGCGAGCAGGCCTACCGCCGCGAACTGAACACGATGCCGCAATGGGCCGGCTCCTGCTGGTACGAGCTGCGCTACCTGGACCCGGCCAACACCGAGCGTTTCGTCGACCCGGAGATCGAGCGGTACTGGATGGGTCCGCGTGAGCCGGGGGACACCGGGGGCGTCGACCTGTACGTCGGCGGCGTGGAGCATGCGGTGCTGCACCTGCTGTACGCGCGGTTCTGGCACAAGGTGCTGTTCGACCTGGGGCACGTGTCCAGCGAAGAGCCGTTCCGCCGGCTGTTCAACCAGGGCATGGTGCAGGCCTACGCCTACAAGGACGGCCGCGGCGTCTACGTCGAGGCATCGCAGGTCGTCGAGCACGACGGGCGGTACTTCTTCGGCGCGGAGGAGGTCTCCCGCGAGTACGGGAAGATGGGCAAGAGCCTGAAGAACTCGGTCACCCCAGACCAGATGTACGACGAGTACGGCGCGGACACCTTGCGGCTGTACGAGATGTTCACCGGGCCGATGGACCAGTCCCGGCCGTGGGAGACCAAGGCCGTGGTCGGCTCGATGCGGCTGCTGCAGCGGATCTGGCGGGTGCTGGTCGACGAGCACAGCGGTGCGCTGCGGGTGGTCGACGTACAGCCGCCGG
>JACCSC010000370.1 GCA_013813215.1 Geodermatophilaceae bacterium
GTCAGCCCGGCCACCTCGAAGACGGTCGCCGACGCGGCGCCGCAGGGGACCTCCTCGGCACACAGTGCGAGGGTCAGCGCGGCGTCGGTGAAGTCCGCGAGTCCACTCACCCCGGCCGGGTTGCCGGCCGGTACGACGATCTGCAGCGTGTTGCGCACGAAGACCGTGGGCTCGTCGGCGATGCCCCCGGCGTCCACCACGGCCTGGGTCTGAGCCGGGCTGGCCGAGGCGAAGACATCGGCTGGCGCGCCCTGGTTGATCTGCTGGGCCAGGGTGGAACTGCCGGCGAAGTTGAACTCGACCGCGACCTCGGGATTGGCGGTTTCGAACCGCTCGCCGAGTGCGGTGAACACGTCGGTCAATGAGGCCGCGGCGAAGACGACGACGGTGCCGGACAGGCTGTCGTCGGCCGGGTCCTCGGCCGCGACGGTGCCACCGCCGCACCCGGTGAGCAGCACGCCCAGGGCCAGCACGCCGGCCCGGACCGACCGCGCGGTCATGCCTGCCGCGGCAGTTCCACGACCACCTGGGTCGCCTTGACCGAGGCCACCGCGATCACGCCGGGCTCGAGTCCGAGTTCGTCGGCCGCCTCGCGGCTCATCAGCGAGACCAGGCGGAAGGGCCCCGCCTGCATGTCGACCTGCGCCATGACGCCGTCCCGCAGCACCCGGATGACGATGCCGCGCAGCCGGTTACGGGCCGACTCCTGCCCGAAGGCGGCCGGCACGGCGGCCTGGGCGTTGGTGTCGGCCAGGTCGCGAGCCAGCGCGGCCAGATCGGCCCCATGGATCACCAGGCGGCCGTGCTCGCCGCGGTGGGTGGGAAGCCGCCCGGCCTCGGCCCAGCGACGCACCGTGTCGTCGCTGACGCCCAGCAACCCGGCTGCCTCGCTGATCCGAAAAGTCGTCACCACGAGACTCTAGGTGACGCATTCACGGCGAGCTAGGGCCGATGTCACCGTATTCTCGGAATGCTGCTCGCGCGCCCTGGCCGGCCTGGTCCGGGATCGCAGCGCCACCGAGGCACACTGTGCCGATGCACATCTCGGCCAAGGTGGACTACGCCATGCGTGCTCTGGTCGAGCTGGCCGCCTCCGACGCGCCGCTGCTGCGCACCGAGTACCTCGCGCAGAGCCAGGGCATTCCCGCCAGCTTCCTCGAACGCATCCTGTCCGAGCTGCGCCGGGCCGGCATCGTGGCCAGCCAGCGCGGCGCCCACGGCGGCTACCGGCTGGATCGCCTGGCGTCGGAGATCTCGGTGGCCGACGTGTTCCGTGCCGTCGACGGACCACTGGCCGAGGTGCGCGGCGACCGTCCGGAGGCCAGCTCGTACGTCGGTCCCGCCGAGGGTCTGCGCGAGGTCTGGGTGGCGGTCCGGGCCAGCCTGCGCAGTGTCCTCGAGGAGGTCTCGATCGAGCAGATCGCCCGCAACGAGCTGCCCGAGTCGGTGCGCGAGTTGACTCGCGAACCGGGGGCCTGGCTTCGCCGCTAGGACCGCACGACCTCGTAGTCGATGAACGTCGCATGCGGCGACTGCCGGACGCCGAGGTGCCGCAGGTCGATGGACTGCGTGAAGCCCTCGAACAACCGCTTGCCCCCGCCGAGCACGACCGGGGCCACGATGATCGTCAGCTCGTCGACCAGGCCGGCCGCCAGGGCCTGCCGGATGACGTCGGCGCCGCCCATGACGTGCACGTCCTGGTCACCGGCGGCCTGCCTGGCCTGCGCGATGGCCTCCGCGACGCCGTCGACGAAGGTGAACGACTCCCCCGCCGGCTGCTCGTCCGGGCGGTGCGTGACGATGAAGAACGGCTTGCCCCACGGGTTCTCCTCGCCCCAGTGGTCGGCCGCCTCGTAGGTCCAGCGCCCGCCGACCACCGCGCCGAGCCCGGCCATGGCCTGTTCCAGCCACGCCTGGTCCTCGCCGGTGGCCTCGCCCGTGGGTTCGGCGTCGTAGGTCCAGGACCCGCCGAACACCCAGTTGTGCAGCGGCTCACCGCCGACACCCAACCCCTTGCCGGGTCCGTCGTCGGGACCGGCGACGTAGCCGTCGACCGATGTCGTGATGCCTGCGATGACCTTGCTCATGAGGTCTCCTCTCGTCAGCCTGCAGACCGGGTGACCGTCCCGAAGTCATCGGTGTGCCTCGGCTAGATCGAGTACGGCCAGACCACCAGGAGGAACGCGCCGAACCAGGCTGAGGCAGCGATCACCAAGATGCCCACCACGATCTGTACCCGCCGCCGGGCGGCGGCCAGCGTCTGGGCCAGCGGGATGAGCAACGGGAAGATCGGGACCAGGAAGCGTGGCTTGGCGTTCGGGAAGCTGTCCGTCCCGATGGCCATGGTCAGGAGTACGGCGGCGTACACGAGCAACGGCCACCAGACCCGCCGGGCCGCGGCTTCGGCCAGCAGGACCACGGCCAGGACGAGCAAGACGTACGTCAGGGTGATCACGAAGACCGCGTCGCCGCCGTACCGGACCGCCTGGCTGAACAGGTCGAGGCCGAGCTGGACAGTGGCCGATCCCCAGTCCCACCGGGTCTCCCACACCGCGTCCTGCACGAAGAACCAGCCGT
>JACCSC010000375.1 GCA_013813215.1 Geodermatophilaceae bacterium
GGGCGGGACGGGGCGCCGGGGGCGGCGGGGCCGCCGCCGGGGGCGCCTGCGCCGCTGACGTCACCCGGTCAGCATCCCAGAACCCAGTCCGGCGGCGGATGATCACGGCGATCCGCCGAAACAGGGAGGCGATCCGCCGAAACAGGGATGAGCCCAACCACGGTGATCATCCGCCCGAGGGAGCCGTCAGCCGGGGGCCGGCAGGGGCGCGACCCGTCGGCCGCGCCCCTGACCCGGTTTCACTCCCGGCGGGGCCGCTGTCGCGTGAGGCAGACCGCGAGCCGACCTTCGGACCGGGCGAGTGCCCGCTGGCTGCGGGTGTCCGCTCCGTTGTCTACTGGCCGACCTTTGGCATCCCTCGTCGCTGACGAACGCCGAACTCGACGCCGCTTATCGACGGAACGTCCCCGCGCCCTGCCCTGGCCATGCGCGGCAACCAGGCCGCGTGAGCAGGAGCGGTGTCGCCCTTCTGTGAAGCGGTGTCGCGTCCGGTTGCCCCGACGCGTGACTCGCAGGACGATACAAGCGGTCCGGCTCAGCGTGTCAACCTGCCGGTGACCTGCGCTTTCCCCCGATTTCGCAGGTCAGACGCCAACTGTTCACCAAAGCCTTCGGCGTGTTTGCACGGCGTGTCGGGCGAAGTCCACTCGATCGGCGTAGCCGAGGCGGGAACCACCCTCGACGGGGTGTCGACACTACGTGCGGACACCGTGGGTGACACCGATTACGACGGAGCGACGATCGTCCCGGTGGCGGTGGTGATCAGTAACGGCTCGTCCAGCACGACTGCGGCCGACGGCGAGCGGTCAGGGGCGGCCCGGCAGATCACGTGGCAGCGGAAGTCCACGCCGCGGCTGCGCCGGCCCATCCTGGTCAGGGTGGCGGTCACCTCGATCACATCACCGGCCAGGAGCGGACCGATGAATTGCACGTCGGCGTACGAGGCGAACAAGCCCTCGTCACCGTCGGTACGGATCGACATCTCCGTTGCGATGTCCCCGAACAGGCCCAGGACATACGCACCGTCGACCAGGTGTCCTCCGTAGTGCGCGTGCACGTACGGGACGTATCTCCGGTGGGTGATGGTAGTTCCCACCATTGCCGGCCGCGAAGTCATCGGTCCGCCTCCATTCTCGGGCTCCGGTTCGCCACCAGGGCATGGATCAGGTACGACGCCACCTCGCCGGGCGTCGTCCCCCGGCCGAAGATCCGGTCCACGCCCAGCTCCTCGGTCATCGTCAGGTCGAAGCGCGGGCCGCCCACCACGAGCAGCGGACGGTGCTCGCCCATGGCCTCCCGGAAGGCCGCCGACAACTCTCGCGTGTTGCGCAGATGGGCGTCACGTTGAGTGACGACCTGGCTCACGAGCACGGCGTCAGCCCGTTCGGATCGGGCGCTCTTCACCAACTCAGGAACGCCGACCTGGGCGCCGAGGTTGAGTACCCGCATCTCGCGGTAGTACTCCAACCCCTTCTCGCCGGCGAAGCCCTTCACGTTGAGGATGGCGTCGATCCCCACGGTGTGCGCGTCGGTGCCGATGCACGCCCCCAGGACGACGAGCTTGCGGCGCAGCGTCTTCTTGATCGTGGCGTTGACGTCCTTGGCCGACAACAGCGGGTACTCCCGTTCGATCACCTCGACCGCGTCGAGGTCCACGAGGTGGTTGACCCGCCCGTAGACGACGAAAAAGGTGAAGCCCACACCGACCGGCTTGGCGTGAACGACGAGGGCGGGATCCATTCCCAGCTTCGCCGCCAGCTGGGCCGCGGCGCCCTCCGCGCGGGCGTCATGCGGGACGGGCAGCGTGAAGGACAGCTGCACCATGCCGTCGCCGGTGGTGTCGCCATACGGCCTGACGAGCTGACTCACGCCTGGGCCTCCATCAGCTCCAGCGCCGGGTTGTGGTAGCCGTCGGCCCGGCGTACGACACCGTCCAGGCCCTTGCCGCGATCCGCCGGCCGCTTCGTGATGCCGAACGTCCCGTCCGCGATCGCGTCGAGCAGACCGTCGTCCACGATGCGCTCCAGCAGCTCGACCGCCTCGCCCAACACCTGCCGGGCCCGGTTGGCGATGAACCCGTCGCGGGCCGGCCGGAAGTCCTCGTGCAGACCACCGGCGGCGTTGAGCACGTAGCGCACGTTCTGCAGGGCCAGGTCGCGGTCGGACAGCCACGGCGTGACCACGGCCTCGGTCATCATGCCGACGAGCAGGATGCCCTGGCCGGTCATCGTCCCGACCAGGTTGAAGAACCCGTCCAGCAGGTAGCCGCGGAAGACGTCACCTGTCATGTGCTTGGTCGGCGGCATCCACTTCAGCGGCGCATCCGGGAACAGCTCACGGGCGAGCATCGCGTGCGCGAGTTCCAGTCGGAACGACTCGGGCAGGTCGGGATTGATCTCGAACGCGTGCCCGAGGCCGAGCTGCCAGTCCGCGAGCCCCGCCTCGTGCGCGAAGGCCTCGTTGATGAGCTGGCTGACGGTGACCGTGTGCGCCTCGTCGACGGCGTCGGCCGTGGTCAGGTAGTTGTCCTCGCCGGTGTTGATGATGATCCCGGCACGGGCGTGCACCATCCGGCTGAACCGCTGGTCGACGAAGGTCCGGATCGGGTTGATGTCGCGGAACAGGATGCCGTACATGCTGTCGTTGAGCATCATGTCCAACCGTTCCAGCCCGGCCAGGGTGGCGATCTCCGGCATGCACAGCCCGGAGGCGTAGTTCGTCAGCCGGACGTAACGGCCGACCTCGCGGCTCACGTCGTCCAGCGCGGCCCGCATGAGCCGGAAGTTCTCCTGGGTCGCGTAGGTGCCGGCGTAGCCCTGCCGGGTCGCACCCTCCGGCACGTAGTCCAGCAGCGACTGCCCGGTCGACCGGATCACCGCGACGACATCCGCGCCGGCGCGGGCCGCGGCCTGGGCCTGGGGGATGTCCTCGTAGATGTCGCCGGTGGCCACGATCAGGTAGATCCACGGCCGCTGCGTCGGGTCACCGATCCGTTTGATCAGCCGCTCGCGCTCGCGCCGGTTGCGATCGACCCGGGCCAGGCCCCGCTTCGTCGCGGCCAGCGCTGCCCGGCGCGCTCGGTCGGCGTCCTTGCCCTCCGGTACGGCGAAGCGGACCGAGCCGCTGCCCACCTTCTCGGCCAACTCGTCGAGGCTGGCGTGCCCGCCGGTGCGCAGCTGGTGCCAGACCGGCAGCGCGACGCCGTTCTCGAGCCCGACCTGCTCACGCACCGTGTCGACCACCCGGTTGACCCACGGGATCTCCCCGTCCCCGAGCGTGGGGTCGGTCCCGGTCATCCCGGCCAGCCGGAGGACCGCGCGCTCCACCGAGACGGTGGTGTGGGTGCGGGCCAGCTCCACGACCGGTGCGACGGCCTGCCCGGCCAGCTTCCGGGCCCGGCGCACCGTCGCCGCCGGCAGCCCGAGCTTGGTCATGCCGTGACCTCCCCTTCGACGTCGTGGACGACCTGCCCGGCCACGACGGTGCGCAGGCAGCGGGCAGGTTCCCCGGCCAGGGCGCGCTCGACCAGCTCGGCGTGGGTCGGGCAGTCCCAGGTGGCGTGGCTGCCCGGATCGGCCGTGCGGGCGGCGTACCAGCCGCCCACGGTGGCCGCATGCAACGCCTGCTCGACGGTCAGCCCCGATCCGAGCGTGCGGTGGGCCACGGCGGCGGCGACGCCGCCCCACGGGTCCAGCGGCGTGACGGGGGCGTCGGAGC
>JACCSC010000381.1 GCA_013813215.1 Geodermatophilaceae bacterium
CCTCGTCGCCGATCCGACCCTGCTGGCGTTGATCGCCGAGTCCTACCGCGACCGGGAGGGCGCCCCGGCTGCTCGGCGTCGTCGTCTTCCTCTTGTACTTCGAGTGGATGGTCATCGCGATGTCCTACGGCAAGGTGGACCACGACCGGTTCGCCTTCCTGGTGGCGCTGGCTGTGCTACCAACAGTGGGCGCCGCACGATGGGGTGATCGCGCCCGGTCCGAGGCGGCCGGCTGGGCGCTGCGATGCGTCCAGGTCGCCGTGATGCTGACGTACTTCCTCGCCGCCTGGGCCAAAGGTCCGCTTCGGCGGCTGGGACTGGATCACCGGGGCCACGCTGACCAGGGCGGTGATCCGGCGCGGTACCGCCCTGGCCGACTGGACCCTGGACGTACCCAACCTCCTGGTCGGCGCGCAGTGGCTGCTGTTCAGCCTGGAACTGCTCAGCCCGCTGATCCTGCGCGCCCGCAGCGACCGGGCGAGGGTCGCCGTCGTCGGGCTGCTCGTCGGCTTCCACGTGGTCACGTACGCCGGGATCACCATCGTGTTCCTGCCACACGTCGTGGCGATGCTGTCCATGCTCCCGTGGGAGCGCTTGCGCCGGGAGAGCGCCGCTCCGGTCGCCCCGGCGTACGCCTTGCCGCCGGCGCCCCTGGCCGGAGCCCCCCGGCCAACGCATAACCTGCCGACGACGGCGACGGTGGGGAGGTGAGCGTTGGCCGGAGCGCAGCCCGGCCAGTGGCAGCTCACCCGCCCGACCGGTATCGAGTTCGGACTGCTCGCCGTGGCGATCCTCGGCGTGTCGATGTCGGCGCCGCTCACCGCGCTGGTCGCGGCCCCGGTCCTGGGCATCGCGTTCTGGCGCAACGCGATAGGCGCCGCCCTGCTGACTCCAGGTGCGGTGCGGCTCCTGCGCCGGCAGCCGTTGTCGCGTCGGCAGTTCGGCCTCTGCGTCCTGTCTGGGGCCTTCCTCGCCGCGCACTTCGCGGCGTGGCTGCCGAGCGTCACACTCACCACGGTCGCTGCGTCCACCGCCCTGGTGTGCACCACTCCGATGTGGACGACGCTGGTCCTGCGGCTCGCCGGCCATCGGGTACCCCGCCGGGTGTGGGTCGGCTTGTCCCTGGGCCTGCTCGGGGTCGTCCTCGTCACCGGCGTGGACGTCACCGTGTCGGCCCGCGCGCTGGGCGGTGACCTGCTCGCCCTGCTCGGCGGGATGCTCGCCGCGGGCTACGTCTTGATCGGTGCGTTGGTGCGCGAGCAGGTGAGCACGACGGCGTACGCCGGGGTCTGCTACACGACCGCTGCGGTCCTGCTCGCGCTGGCCGCGGTCGTGGCCGGCGTCCCGCTGGCCGGGTACTCCGGCGGCGACTGGCTGCTGATCCTCGCCATCACTGCGTGCGCACAGATGCTCGGCCACACCATCTTCAACCGCGTGGTGTCCACCGTCGGCCCGACGGTGGTGGGCATGGCGATCCTGCTGGAGGTTCCCGGCGCCGCGCTGCTGGCGTTCGTGCTGCTCGGGCAGGTGCCGCCGCTGCTCGTCGTGCCGGGCCTGGTGCTGATCCTGTTCGGCTTGGCGCTCGTCGTACGAGCCGGCGGAGCACAGGTCGAGACCGGCCCGGTTACCTAGGTCAGCCGCTCGCTGACCGCCCACAGCCGGGCGGCCAGGTCGGGATCGGTGGCCCGCGAGGTCGCTGCCCCGAGCCGCGCGCTGTCGAAGTAGCCGCCCGGAACGGCCAGGCCCTCCGGGGCGGTGGCCAGCCTGACCAGGTGGCTCGCGGCCTGCGACGGCGCCACGAAGCCGACCGGGCTCAGCCGCTTGACCAGCCCGAAGAGCCGGTTGCCGCGGCCGAAGTCCGAGCGGACCAGGCCGGGGTGCAGGCACGTTGCGCTGACCTGGGTCTGGCGTAGCCGCCACGACAGTTCGACGGTGAACAGGACGTTGGCCTGCTTGGAGTCGGCGTACGCCCGCCAGCTGCTCCAGCGTCGGCGTTCGAAGTCCAGATCGTCGGGGTCCAGCCAGCCGACGCTGTGCGCGGCCGATGTCGTGGTCACCACCCGCGCCGCCGCGGCGGCGGTGAGCGACGGCTCCAGGTGTGCGGTGAGCAGGAACGGCGCGAGGTGGTTGACCTGGATCGTCAGGTCGTGCCCGTCCACCGTCGTCGACCGCCCGGGAGCGATCAGGCCGGCGTTGTTGGCCAGGACGTCGACGACCCGGTACGTCGCGGCGATCCTTCCCCCGGTCGCGCGCACGTCGGACAGGTCGGCGAAGTCGCACGCGTACTGCGCCGGCGTACGGCCCGTCGCCTCGGCGATCCGGTCGGACACGGCGGCTAGCTTGGTGGGTGACCGGCCGAGCAGCACCACGTCGTCGCCCTGCCGGGCGAACTGCAATGCGGCCTGTGCGCCGATCCCGGCGCTGGCGCCGGTGATGACCACCGTCCGGCCCACCACGCCCCCCTCTAGCATCGAATCGAACCAGCCGCTCGAACCCAGCCCTCGAGGAGACGCTAGTGGCCGACCTGCGCCCCCGACGTTCGTGCCTGGCCGTTCCGGGTAGCAACCCGCGGTTCCTGGACAAGGCCAAGAGCCTGCCGGCCGACCAGGTGTTCCTGGACCTGGAGGACGCGTGCGCACCGCTGGCCAAGCCCGGCGCGCGCA